>CAZLDF010000056.1:0-3557 GCA_964558095.1 uncultured Isosphaeraceae bacterium
GAAAGCAGTTGCAGGACTTCGTGATCGACGGAATCGATCATCGCGCGCAGCACGGGCAGCGAGCGCGTCGCATGGGAATGGACATGAGGTGCAACGCCGGGCATACGGGTGCGCAGAATAACGCATCGGCTGGAGAGCGGCTATCAGCACAGTGGCACAAGCGTCTCGCCTGTGCCACTATTCAATCATTCGGTTTCGCACCCGAATGCCAGGCATCGAGCACTTCGCGCTCGCGGCTCGCGGTCAGTCCGGCTTGTCGCGACCGGCGATGAACCTCCGCATCCTGCTCGCCCTCAGCCGGGAAGTCCGTGTCAGGCGCCAACCGCGCACGTCGCTGATCCGACAGTGTCGCCCACCAATCCAGCGTGCCGCGGACAATCTCCGCCAGCGGCCGAAACGTCATGCCCTCCTTGATCGCTTTGCCGCAGTCGATGCGCGCGAAGCCTGCGTAATCACCGACGGGCGGCACCCACACGGGCATGTGCAGCCACCCCTGCACGCCGTTGGCTTCGAGGAAATCCGCGGGCGCCCATGTGAAGCGCGCATCGCCGCCCGTCACGGCCTTGCAACCATAGAGCATCTCAGCGACGGTCGTCGGATAGTCCGGCCCGGTGGCGTTGAAGATGCCGGTGATGCGCTGCTCGGTCGCGTGGACCATCCACTTCGCCAGGTCGCGCACGTCGATGTACTGCACGGGGTCGTTCGGATCGCCCGGCGAGAGGATTTCCCCCCCCTGTTGCACGCGCACAGGCCAGTACGTGAAGCGATCACTCGGATCGCCCGGCCCGACGATCAATCCAGGCCGCACGCGATTGACCCGGCCGGGCATTCGCTGCTCGGCCGCTTCTTCCGCGAGCGCCTTCAGTTGGCCGTAATAGAGCCTGACCTCTTCGCTGCTCGGATCGTCGATGCGTCCGACCGGCGCTGTCTCATCAATCCCCGGCTGTGATGTGTTCGCATACACCGAGATCGATGAGACGATCATGTAATAGCCGATGTTCTGCGCGAGAATGTCCATCGCCTCGTGGACGACTCGCGGGAAGTACGCCGATGGATCGATCACCGCGTCCCACTTGCGGCCGCGGAGCGAATCGATCTGGCTGGCGCGGCGATCGCCCTGAAGCTTTTCAAGGTCTGGAAACAAGTGCGGGTTCGTCCGGCCGCGGTTGAAGAGCGTGACGGTGTGCCCGCGCGCGACTGCGTACTCGACGACATGCGGGCCGAGAAAGCCCGTGCCGCCCAAGACCAAAATCGTCATCGGCTTGCCTGATTTTTCCACCGGCGACGAATCGTCAGCGGCCTCGGCGGAGCGAAGGGCCAATGCTGCGCCCGCCGCGGCAGACGCCTGAAGAAACTGACGGCGCGTGGAGAACATGGACGCAAATCCTTGCAAAGGGGTCTGTGACGGTGAACCGCGAAATCCGGCGGCTCGCGATCATGTACCGGTGCAAGCGTAGCGGGTTTCGCATGCCGGTGGCGGCACTCGCCGCGGCGAGTAATCGATTCTTCGACCTCAATGGCGCACAGCCAGTGGCACAGGCGTCTCGCCTGTGATCGATACTTCGGCCTCAATGGCCGAAGTATCGATACCGGACGGCAACACACTCGATTCCGCGAATAACTTGTCCCAACAATCTTTGACACGGCAGCTTACGAAACATTCCCTTCAGCGTTACCCTGATCGACAATGCCATCGTCCGACGAAAACCCTTCGCAGCCCCAACAGCCGAACGTCGGCGGCGCGCTGCGGCGGCTTCTGAGACTCGAGCCGGGAGAAACAAAGCCCGTCTGCTTCAGCGCGATCATGTTCTTCTGCCTGCTTTGCAGCTACTACCTCGTTCGCCCGATCCGAGGCGCGGTCGCGACCGGCGAAGTCGAGAACCTCGAATGGCTCTATCTCGGCACGCTGATCGGCATGCTGGTGGCAAACCCGATATTCGCCGCGCTTGTCACCTGGCTGCCTCGCCGCCGATTCATCCCGATCACCTTCAGGTTCTTCGCCGCCAACCTGCTTGTTTTCTTCGCAATCCTGTATTTCCAGCCTCAGCACCTGCCGACGCGCATCGCGTTCTACATCTGGGTAAGCGTCTTCAACCTCTTCATCGTCTCGGTCTTCTGGGCGCTCATGGCCGACGTCTTTCACACCAACCAGAGCAAGCGCTTATTCGGCTACATCGGCGCGGTGGGCACGATCGGCGCCATCGTCGGGGCCTGGGTCGCTGACACCATCAGCGGCGCGGCGAGTTCGGGACGGCTCTCGCCACGGCTGCTGTTCTTCGTGCTCATTTGCTCCGCGCTGTTGCTGGAATGCGCGGTCCACGCAGCTCGCGCGGTCATGCGGAACGCAGGCGAAGCGGACGAGCCGATCGGTGCTCGCGATTCGCACGTCGAGGTTCGGTCGAGCGCGCTGGACTGGACGCGCCGGCTGCTGGCCGGGATCACGCTGATCGCGCGATCGCCCTATCTGCTGGGCATCTGCTGCTACCTGCTCTTGTACACGGTCACGAGCACGTTCCTGGATTTCCAACTCAATCACGCGATGAACGCGGAGTTGCCGACGGACGCAGCGCGATCGCAACTGTGGGCGCGACTGGACTTCTGGATCAACGGCCTGACGCTGCTCATTCAGATCGCACTCACCGGCCGGGTGATGAGCCGGCTGGGCGTCGGCGTGACGCTCGCGACCCTGCCGCTCGTGACGCTTCTGGGATTCTTCGCGCTCGCCATGATTCAATCGGGACGCTGGCAATTGACAGGTGGAGAAATCATGGGCTTGTCAGCGGCGCTGTTCATCACCGCGAGCTTCTACGTTCTGCGGCGGGCGTCCAACTTCGCCCTGGCGCGGCCCGCGCGCGAAACGCTCTACACCGTCGTCAGCCGCGATGAGAAATACAAGTCCAAGAGCTTCATCGACACGTTCGTCTATCGCGGCGGCGACCAGATCGGCGCGTTCAGCTTCGCGTTCGTTCAGAAAACCCTGCAGTGGTCGATGAGTCGCGTCTCGATCGCGATCGTGCCGCTCGCGGCCGCTTGGATCGTGTTGGCGATCGCGCTCGGCGTGGCGCAGCGAGTCAGGCAACGACGGGCGGAGGTCGCCGACCAGCATCGACTTCGCGGCCATTGAGGCCGCGAAGACGATCACAGGCCAGACGCCTGTGCCACTGTTCCTGAGTCAGCGATGCCACGCCATCGCCCGCCGACGCACACGTCCGAGATCGCCTCGTTGCCGCTGCCGAAGATGATCGAGTCGAGCAGGGATTCAGCCGTCCACCCGCGCAAGACCGGCGATTCGAGGTCGATTGCGACGAAATCCGCGAAGCAACTGGGTGCGATGCGCCCGGCTTTGACGCCCAGCGACCTTGCACCGTTGATCGTCGCGCAGTCCAGCAGCAATCGGCCGACGTTGCCATCGCGGTCGCACATTACGCCGCGGCGTTGGAGCTTCAGCCGCTGTGCGTATTCCAGCCAGCGCAGCTCCTCGGTCATCGACAGCCGGTTGTTGGAATCGGTGCCAATGCAGGTGCGACCGCCCTTGCGCGCGATGTACGCCGCGTCAT
>CAZLDF010000057.1:0-4868 GCA_964558095.1 uncultured Isosphaeraceae bacterium
GTTCTCAATGGTAATCTCATCGCGCATCCGGGCGATGCCGCGGCTTTGTACGTGGCGGCGGAGCGATTCGTTCACCAGAACCTCGCGCACGCGGGCGACCATCGCATCGAGGTCGCCCGTGGGATAGCGCCAGCCGGTCTCGTGATGCACGACGAACTCCGTGTCCGGCCCGGGCTCGTCGGAAATGACCGTCGGCACGCCCAGGGCCAGGGATTGGTTGCAGAACAGGCCGGGTTTGCCCGGCTGAATCGCGAGGTCGCTCGTGGCGATCCAGCGATAATCGTCTCCCTCCGGCACGCCGCCGATGAAGCGAATGCGATCGGGATCGATCGCCTCGGCGGCGGCGCGAATCTCGTCACTCATCGGTCCGCGCCCGATCAGCACCAGGACCAGGTCCTCGTCCAGTTCGCGCAGGCGGGACCAGGCGTCCAGCAGGTCGCGATGGCGCTTGCCCGCGTACATCTTGCCGATCATCAGCAGAATGCGCTTGCCCGCGAGCCCGGCCGCGGCCCGAAGCGTCTCGCCTTCACGGCGCATCTGCTCGCCGCGCGCGAAGATGTCCGACGTGTCGATAGTGTTCTGCGCGATGAACACGCGAGCGGGCGCGATGCCGAGTTCGATCAATTCCTGCTCCGCCTGTCGTCCATATACGATGAAGAGTTCGTATCGACTGAGGAGGCGGCGTTTCATTGCGCGCAGCAGCGGCCCCGGCAGGCCGGAGAAGCTCGTGACCTTCGTCCACGCCACGCTGGCGGCGCCGATTTCCCTGCAGACTCGGGGCACGCGCCAGCTCGAACGGTTGCGCGGGTTCACGCTGGCGATCACCACGTCCGGCCGCTCCGCGCGAATCAGGTCGCACAGGCCGGGCCAATCATAGAAGTTCTGGCCAAGCACGTTTCGCCGAACCAGGGGCAGATCACGGACGTAGTCGCGGCCTTGGCGGCTGCCGATGGGCCTGCCGGCGTCGGTCTCGCCCAGCACCGTCAGGGCATAGCGACCGGCGGCCCGCTCCACGAGCCTATCCCAAATCGGCACGCGATAGTGCATGACCTGCGGGTGGAGGTTCCAGACGACTGCGGGTGCAGTCCGAGCGGACACCACCTGCCTCGGGTCTGAGTTGGCTTTCTTGGTTGCTGTCACGAGTTGAGGGAAGCGAGAAGAACAGGGGGAGTCAAGCTGACAGAGTGGGGAGAACCGCCCAAGACAGAAGATCGGGCCCAAGTGGCGGGCACGGGAGGGGCTCCATTCGCCGCATACACTGACCGGCGGCGACGGGCGTCGGCTTTTGCGCGGGCCGGTCGCGTCCTGTGGTCCCGGCAGGGGTTCGCCGCAAGCTCGGCGGCGTCGTGCCAATTCTCGGACGAGACTGAGCCGATATACAGCGTGAATCGGCGAGGCGGCCTCATTATTTGCTGAGCCGCAAAGGGATCGGCTGCGTATAACCTCCTTCGCTCCCGTCTCTTCTCGGCCGCTGGGAAGAGCCGCGGGACGATGAGTCCGTTTGAGAAAGCCATCGGATGCTTGCGATTCTCACCATACTGACCGGAGCGCTCGCGGCGGGAGGAGCGGCATACGTGCTTTACCGGCCGCGGTTCGCGATCCTGCTGGTGCTCTTGATGTTCCCGCTCGAGCAACTGCTGCAGACTTACTTTCCGATCTTCGCCGTCAATCATACGATCATCAACATCGTGATTGGTTCGCTGGTGCTCTTCGCGGCGTTTTCGTCGGTGACCAAGGGCGAACGGCCGTTCGAGGGATTCGTCAATCCCGTGTTCGTGATGCTGGTCACGATACTTGCCATCGACGCCCTTGGCTTGCTCTGGACCCCCGCGCAGAGCGAAGGCTTGTCGCGGATGACGGCCGGACTTCCTTACTACATCCTCATGCTGATCCTCGCACCCTTGCTGATCAAGGACCTGGAGGACTTCCGGCGGGTGCTCCTGCCGCTGCTGGCGATTTCGATCGTGTTGTCGCTGCTGCTGATCACAAATCCGAACGCGGCTCAGGGTACTGGGCGGCTCATGCTCGAAGTTGAAGGGGGCAAGGCTGGCATGACCGGCCCGTTGGCGCTGGGCACGCTCGGCGGCTTGACGACCATCATCGCGATCATTTACACGCCGCCGATCCGGTCGGCCATGGTATCGATGCTTCGATTGGCGGGCGTGGTGGTTGGATTCGGCCTCGCGCTCGCCAGCGGCTCTCGAGGGCAGGTGCTCGCGGCGGTTCTGGTTTGCGCGTTGTTCTTTCCCGTCGCGCGGCAACTGAAGAATCCGAGACAATTCTTCATCAATGCATTTGGAGTCGCGCTCGCGGCCGCCGCGCTCATGGTATCGGTCAAACTGTTCATCGGCGCCGAGAACGAAGCGCGATGGTCGAGCGAGAGCATGACCGGCGCTGTCGAGGGTCGCTTCGAGCGTTCGTTGGCTCTGATCGAGGCATTCCTGGACAGTCCGGCTCACTGGTTGTTCGGTTTGGGGCCGCAGGCCTACATCGTCGTTTCAAACTTGGAAGGCGGCTATGTTCACAACCAGCTCGTTGAGATTCTTTGCGAATCCGGGTTGATTGCGTTCTTCCTGTATGGGTTGTGCATTCTATATGCGATCCGCCGCTGGAAGGCCGTATGGCGATTGCACCGAGGCGTGCCGCAGTATCGGTCTGCTGCGGCGTGCTTTGCCGCCCTGTTTGTGTATGACTTCGTGCTGTCGCTCAAGCAGGGTACGCACATCGGGGTGCCACTGGTTTTCATGTGGCTGGTGCTGATGACCAAAGCCTGCATCACTGAAGAACAAGTCCTCCAGTCGCAGGTTCTCGATGACGAGCCGGACGACGCGGAGTCGTGGGAGGCTGCGCCCGGACTGCCGGGCATTCAGCCAGCGACCTAACCCGCGCCGGTGTGTTTGCCTGAGAAGTGGTCTTCGATCTGCAATCATGTTGCCGAACTTCGCCATCATCGGCGCGCACAAGGCCGCCTCCACGTTTCTGATGCACAGATTGGCGGCGCATCCCGACATCTTCATGCCTGACAGGGAAATCCCGTACTTCGAGCATCCGGATTTCCATGTGAAGTCGGTGGCGTGGTTCGAGTCGAGGTTCCAGCTCGCCGAAGGCCGGCGAGCGATCGGATTCAAGCGCCCCAATCTGCTCGGCCGACCCGAGTGTCCACAACATCTTGCGGCGGTCATTCCGAAGGCACGCCTGATCGTCACCCTCCGCGATCCGGTCGATCGCGCCATTTCCGCATACTTCCACTTGATGAAGAGCGGCCTGATTCCGGTGCGACCGATCGAAGAGGGTCTGGGCGAGATTCTGAACGGAAGCCTGGACGCCCAGTGGCCGATGGCGGGGTCGGTCGTCGAATGGGGACTGTACCACCGCAACGTACAGCGCTATCTTCAGCACTTCCCGATTCAACAGTTTTGCATACTCACTTACGAGGATGTGCAATCAGATCGGCAGGGAACCCTGCGCCGCGTGTACGAGTTTCTCGGCGTTGATCCCAATCGCGAACTCGGCCCGGTGCCGGAGAATCCGATGCCCGGCGTGTATTCCATGCGGCGCCAACGAATTCTGCGCTGCCTGCAACCGGTGCGCCTGACGCTGAGCAATGACCGCGGGCGCGTGTATCACGCTTTCGGACCCATTGGTTCGGCCCTTCGGCGCGTTGTTCACGGCGTGGACGTGTATGTGCTGGCACGCCTCTTCAAGGCGCCGCGACCGCGGCTGTCGCCGCGGCTTCATGCGCGGCTCGCCGAGCGTTTTCGTGGCGACGTCAGTGCGTTAGAACAACTGCTTGGACGCGATCTCAGTCATTGGATGCGCGTCAGATGAGCTTAGATATCCAGTCGATCGCCGACCCAGGACGGCCCGCGCAGCACACCAGCGCCAAGCCGACGCTCGCGCGCCAGGCCGCCAGCGGCTTTACGTGGATGATGGCGGAAACGCTCGGCGCGCAGGCGCTGACGGCCATTTCCACGCTGGCGCTGGGCTGGCTGCTCGTCAAGGAGGATTTCGGCCTTATTTCGATCGCTTCCGCGTTTCTCGCACTGGCAGGGATCATCGAGCAGGCGGGTACGACGGACATTCTGATTCAGCGGCAACGCCGGTTTCGACGCTGGGCGACCGCCGTCTTCTGGATGTCATTGTGCATGAGCTTGGCGGCCAGTGTGATCATTGCGGCGATGGCGCCGATCGTGGCGTTCGCGACAGGCAAGCCGGACCTGCTGGGACTGCTGCTCGTGGTCGCGCTGGTCCCCCTCGTGCGCGCGCCATCGATCGTGCCGATGGCGCGGCTGTCCGGCCAAATGCGGTTTCGAACCATCAGCATCGTACGCATTCAGCGGGTCGCCGTAGTCACGCTCGGAGCAATCGTCCTGGCGTGGCTGGGATTCGGCCCCTACAGCGTCATCCTGCCTTGGCCGATCGCCGCCGTCCTTCGAACCGCTTCGCTGTGGCGGCTGGCGCAGGTGCGCGTGCGCATGACGCCGCAGTTTCGTCGCTGGCGGTTCATCGTGAGCGATTCGTGGCGCATTCTGAGCGCGAACATCGCGCAATGGGCGATGCGCAACGGCGACTACCTCGTGCTCGGCCTGCTCGCGACGGAAGCGCAGGCAGGCGTGTATTTCTTTGCGTTCGCGCTGTCGAGCAAGCCGCTGACGCTGCTGAGCTCAAGCCTGCAGTCGGTGTTGTTTCCCGCCCTGAGCCGGCTGCAGGATGAACCGCAACGCCTGCTTCGTGCGTTCAATCGCGCCGTCCGCACGCTTGCGATCGTCGCCGTGCCCGCCTGCCTCGTTGTCGGCGCGTGCGCCGATCCGATGCTTCGCGCGTTCTTCGGCAGGAAATGGATCGACTCGAGGCGCACGCCCGCTGCG
>CAZLDF010000058.1:0-6432 GCA_964558095.1 uncultured Isosphaeraceae bacterium
TGCTCATCGCCGTCGCGGCGAAACGCGCAGAACGTGCACCGCGCGGTGCATACGTTGGTGTAGTTGATGTTGCGGTCGATGACGTAAGTGCGAATGTGGTCGCCGTGGATGACGCGGCAGCGGGCATCGGCCCAGCGGCCAAGCTCGACCAGCGGCATCTCGTGAAACAGCGTCAGCGCCTGCTCAGGCGACAGCCGCGCTTCGCCCTCGACGACGTCGTGCAGGAACGATTCGTCCAACGGATCGGCGTGTGGATGCAGGGCTGGTGGTGCGTCGATCGAACTCATAATCGAACTCGCGGTTGCACGCCCGATAAGCACGTCGCTGCCCGGGCTGCGCATGATACGGCAGGCCCGACCGCCGTCGAATCCGTCCCCGCGGCCGCCCCGCCCCTTCACGGCCGGATCGGTGTCAATTCCAGCCGGTCCGCGGCCGATGCAATGGCCAGCGGCCGCAGGCCATGCAAGCGCGGCCCGATCTCAGAGGGGCGAAGCGTATGTACCTCAATCCAAGACAGAGTGTCGGCATCGCCATGTCGCGGCTGCGCTTCGGCGTGAAGTTCTGCTGCTGGATGATCGCCGCGGCGCTGGCGATTCACATGACCGTGTGGGGCCTGGTGTTCTGCACCGACCTGCGCTTCGACGGCCCGCCGCCGCCCACGATCATCGCGCACGCGCCCTCGCAAGCCGACGCCAGCCCGCATCTGCTCGTGCAGCCGCACGTTGAAACCAACGGCCCGCCGGCGCCCGCGGTGTTCGCGCGCCCCATCAGCAAGTGGGATCGCGTTTTCGCCGCCAGCGTCGAACTCTCCGGCGGCGTGGGCAAACTCGCGCTGCTGCTGATGATTCCGCTTGTCGCGATGGGCGTGTTGCTCGGCGCAGGCTCGGGCACGCCCGGCGTCGAGAAAGCCGTCTCCGCGTTCGCGTGGTCGCTCGGCATCGGCTTGCTCGCGCTGCCGCTGGGACGCCTGCTTGGGCTGACATGGGAAGAAGGCGCGCTTGTGACCTATCCCTCGATCGTCGCCGGCGCGCGCGAAAGCGTCGTCATGCTCGCCATCCACCTGCTGCTTCCCGCGACGTGCATCGTCGCGCTGGCGCTGGTTGGCGTGAAGTTCAGTGACGCGACGATCGCTGCCAACCTCACCCCCGAGCATCATTTCGATCCGAAACTCGAACGTGAAGCGAGCAACGTCAAGCCCGCGAGTTTGATCGGCGGCCGAGGCGGCGCGGCGCTGACGGCCGCGCTGCGCCAGGACGGCCGCCCGGCAACGATGCCCGCAGCAGCGCCCATCGCGCATACGCACACGCTCCCCCACGCGCCCCCCCACGCGCCCCCCCACTCGCACGCGCCCGCCGCGCCGTCGGCGACAACCGCAGCAACGGCGGCGACGACGACGGCGACGACGAAATCGAGCTCACTCGAAGACGACGGCCTGCCCCGCATCGGCCAATACACCAAGGGCGAGGCGCCGCGGCGCTTGATCTGATCCACGCGCGCAGCCGACGAACCTCCGTCCGACGAGCCTCCGTGCGACGAGCCTCCGCCCGACGAGCCCTCCGCGCGAGCGGAGGGAGCGCCTCGACAGGTCGCGCGATCGACGCATCGAATTCGAACGCGCCTGTCGCGGGCGAGTGCGAGGCCGTCTTTGAGCCGGTGCAAAGAAAAGCCCGGCCGTGATGGCCGGGCGTGTTCGTTGCGAGGTTCGTCCGATGCTTATTCCTCACTGCTGAAGGTCGCGTACTCGTCGATCCCGTCGCCGGTGAGGAGCGCCGCGCCGCTGAACTTCTTGCCCTTCGGGATGGCGAATTGACCGATGAGGACGCGCCAACCGGTCGAGCCACCCGCGACAGGCGAGACCCCGCCGAGCTTGTACCAGGCCACGTTGTCATCGAAGACGTCCTGCGTCAGGTCAAGCGTGCCCAGTATCGTCAAACCCGCGGCGTTCGTCGCGCTGCCGATCGTCACGAACGTGTCAAACGCAAGCTGCGCGTGCGTTTCGAACAGATCCGGGTTCGGCGGCCCATTGCCGCCGTAAACGTTGTTGTAGAACGTGCCGGCCTTGTTGGTGAGCACGAGGTGAACGTCCTCTTCATCCCACGAGCTGACGGCTTCAAGCACATCCGTTTCGTTGTCGAGCTCGACCCACAGGCGATACACGTCGTAATTCTGGCTGAACGTGCTCCACGCAGCGGCGACTTCGGTGTCGAAGTCCTGGATGGTTCCGTTCTCGTTCGGGTAGCCGCTGGAGAAATCCATGACCTGCAGAGCGAGCGCTGAGTCGGATGTTGCCGAGACGACATCGTCATAGCAGTACTCGCCGAACGACGTGACGACGGCGAGAATGTCGCTGACCGTCACGTCATCATCTCCCGTGTCGCATCCGTTGGCGGGCGTGGGATCGCCGGGCGGGGATATGTCCTGCGGGCAGTCCGTGCAGGGTTGACCGAACGCGGCGATGACATACAGAATGTCGGCGACGGTGACTTTTCCGTCACCGCAGTCGGGAACGAGGTCGGCAATGCACTCCTCGGCGCAATCGAACGGCACAAGCAGGAAAGCGCGAAGCAGGCCGCCATGTTCACCGACGCCGCAGATGACTCCGGCATCATTGATGTCCAGGGCGGCGAGCAATGTCCAGGCTTCACCGCACTCCTCGCTGAGGATGCCTGGCTCACTCAGGTCGGTAAGCTGCCATTCCCACACGTCGGGTTCAACTTCGAGGTACTCCCACAGAACCGCGCCATCGACGTTGTCGAGGTCGGGAGTCAGTGACGCCCAATCGATCATCTCGTGCACGTTCGCGGTGCCCTTGGCGCCGACGGCCTGTTGGTTGTTGTTGATCGCATAGCAGGCCATTGCAACACCGGCATGCGGCAAAGGGATGGGCGTTGCGTTGAGCGCGGGCCACAATGCTGGCCGCTGGAGATTGCACGCCTGAGTGGGTCCGTCATGTTCTTCGATGCGTCCTACCATCTCACCGGCGTCGTTGATGTCGAAGATGTAGCCGCGCTCGGAATCCCAGAATTCCGTGGAAGATTCGCCGCTGAAGTCTCTTTGCGAAGAGGCGGGTGTGACGGACGTCGTCTGCCACGTCGCGGGATCAAGCCCGTCACCGCACTCGAACATATGCCCGCAGGTATCGATATGGCCGCCGATCTTGGACATGGCGCCGTTGACGGCGAGCGCGAACGATTGATGGCGATCTTCGCCCCCTCCCGGCCGAACCACGAGCGGGTTTGCATCGCCGGTGGAAACCGTTGTATGGAAAGCGCTGCGGAAATCGGTCGTATCGCAATCGCCGCCTTCCGCCGGCGCTGAGAAGCCGACGACGTGGTATTCGCCATTGTCCTCCTCGCTGATGTCCATCGCGACGCTTACTACGTCCAGGTAGTCGTTGGTGTCGCGAAGCGAATAGAGCGGCGTCTTGCGAACGCCGTCGCTCGCGCCCGGCGGCGGAGTCGCGGGATTGTCATCGGGATCGGGATTGGAATCCCATACGAAGGCGTTGGGATCGGATGCGGAGACTTCGTTCCAATGGGAGGTGCCCGCGATCCAGCCATCGTCGTTGATTGAGAGGCCGACGGAACGCTCAGAGTTGTTCGAAAGAAGCGTGCCCAGGGACCACATTCGCGTGCCGTTCACGGGATTAAGGTTCTTTAGGCCATACGCGTCTGACGGCAGCCAGATGAAGGCTTTCCATTCGCCCTCCAGATCCTGCGCCATTCCAGTAACTTGGTTGAGAGAATTCACGGCGAACGCGATCGACCCACCCGGATCGCCTTCGCCAATCTCAACAAGGTCGCCGAGATCCAGGATTCTGAATCGCGGCCCTGCGGTCTCCTCGGCACTAGTCGAAACAGTGGCGAAAAGCATGCACATGTTTGCACAGACGACCCCCGCGCACGAAACTACTGCACTCTTGATTCGCATGGCGAGACTCCTTCCACGGGTGCATCCTGAGGCTTGTTGAGCGGACCACATCACGGTGCGCAAAGCGGCAAGCCGCCGGGAAAGCGACAATCCGCTCGGTCTGCGGGCCTTTCCTTGCCATTCAGACGCACCGCTGCAAGCGACACATAGATCGAATCGCCGATCAAACGACAAGTTGACATGGCTTATGGGACGTGTCAAGCACGAAAGCCTCACTTCTATGTTTTGGAGAATGACGCTTGTAGAGGTGCTCCACGGCGGATATACTGGTTGCATCGTGGGATCGGGGCGGCGTTTCGTGTGACGCTGTTCCGCTTAGAGAGGAGGGAAACCCATGTCACGACACCCCATGTCTTTGACTGTCTGCGGCGTGCTCATGGCGCTGTTGGAGCGTCAGTCTGTCGCCGCCGTTGCGACGTTCAACCCAATCGACAGAGGCAACTATGCCAATGATGGCGGGCACGTACCGGTGAACAACAGCTACCTGACAGGCAACGAAAGCCAGGGCCCGAGCATTCGTCGGAGCTTCTTCGTCTTTGATCTTTCTTCGATCGCTGATCCGATCGTCAGCGCCGAGCTGCAGTTGGTTTTCAACTTTTACGCCAGCGCTGACCCGACCGAAACGCTTACGTTGTACGACGTTACGACGCCTTGGAAAGACCTCCTCGACGGAAGCGCCGAAGTCGATGCGTTCAACGATCTTGGCACGGGCTCGGTGTTTGGTGAGCACTTCTATTCAGCGGCCGACAAAGAAACTTACTTCTCGATCCGCTTGAACTCGGCGGCACTCAGCGGCATGAATGCCGCGACGGATTGGTGGGGCATCGGCGGCGCGATCACCACGCTTGATGGGAATCTCAATACCAGCGAATTCCTCAACCCCGGCACGGCCAACTCCAACGACCTCACCAGCACGATCCTCGTGATCGAGACGATTCCGGCCCCCCCCGTGTTTGCCGCGCTCGCGTTTGCTGCGATTACGCTTCGCAAGCGCTGTCGTTATCAGTAAGGGAACCGTCGCGAACTCTGCAAGTGCTCTCACGCGGATTCACCGCGCCTCGAAGATTCGCCGGCTGGTTCCGCCGGGGCCGATGAGCGCGTGCACAGCCGCGCCGCAGCGCGGGCAGCGGCCTTCGTACGCCGTCTCATCGGCGTTGCGATACATCCGGCCGTAGGTGTGGCAGCAGCGGAACCACACGGCAAGAAACCGGGGCGTGGTGGCGCGCGGCGCGGGCTGCTGCTTCGCACCACGATGCGGCGTCTGCCAGGAAAACTCGACGGTGTCGCGCGGCGGGGTCACGCGCGATCCATCGGCGAAACCCGATGGCGGGCTTCACTCCTCGCCGCGACAGGCGCCTTCGATCCTGCCTGTCAGTTCCGACGCCAGACGCAAATGCTGCGCGAGTTCATCCTCGATCGCGCGGCGCTCCGCGGCGTCGTCGAGCAGCGGCAGGTTGATGCGCACGCTCCACGCGGCGGCGCGCGCCGCGGCCTCGGCGAGGACCGCCGCGATCGCCAGGTCGCTCCGCAGCATGCGGTTCGTCGTGCCGGCGAGCCCTTGCAGCAGTTCAAGCAGCGTCAGCGATTCCACAACGACCGTCCGCGGCGTGCTGATCGCGGCCCGCACGGCTTCGCCCATCGATTGTCGTCTCGGATCGGTCGCTTCAAGTTTGAGAAGTTCGTTGAGCTGCGCGTAAGCGCGCGCATCCTTTACCGCCAGGTCCGCCAGAGCCGCGCCGCTCTTTTGCAGGCTTTGGAGCGCTTGGCGGTTGGTCGATTCGTGCGGCGCGAGCGTCCTTTTGCCGATGGAGAAGTTGAGGACCATTTGCGCCAAAGCCGCGCCCAGCGCAGCGACGATGGGCGCCACCGCGCCGCCGCCGGGCGTCGGCGTGCGCGCCGCGACGGCGTCGAGCAACTGCTGGACCGTCATGTGCCGCGGGTCGTCCTGGTCGTTCGCCGCGGTCACGCGCGAATCTCCGCGCCGAATTCGCGCTTGAGCAGGTCCATCACCGATTCCATCTGCGAATCGACTTCTTCGTGCCGCAGCGTGCGTTCCTCGGCGCGAAAGCGCAGGCGAAGCGTCAGTGACTTGCGCCCCGCTCCGATCTGCTTGCCGCGAAAGACCGTCACGAACTCGATCGCTTCGAGGAACCGTAGTTTCATGCGGCGCACCGCGTTGTCGACATCGACCCACGCGGTGCGCTCGGCGACGATCGCCGATACGTCGCGCGCAATCGCGGGAAACGCCGGCAGCGCTTGCGCCTCCGCTTCCGGCGGAAACCTCTCGTAATAACGCTGGAGGTCCACGTCCCCTGCGACCAGCGGCCGCTCGAGGCCGAACTGCGCCAGCACGCTCGGCGCGATCGTTCCGATCCACCCGACGTCGTCGCCGTTGAAATGCACGCGCGCCGCTGCGTCGAGCCACGCGATATCGCTCGCGGGCGACAATTCAACGCGCGCGCCGTGACCGAGCAGCAGCTCCGCCAGGCGCTGCAGCTCGCC
>CAZLDF010000059.1:0-6246 GCA_964558095.1 uncultured Isosphaeraceae bacterium
CCCGGCCGTGAACTCCCCGGCCGGAGGCGTCGAGCGCGTCGCACAGCATCTGCACGGCGCGAATTTGCGCATATCGATGCCGCAGCTCTTCGATCTTCTCGTTCATCGCAGAGCCGTTTTCGCGATACAGGAGCCTGAAGGCGTCCTTGACGGCGTCGATGTGCTCGGGGCTGTAGCCGCGGCGCGTCATGGCGATGGCGTTGACGGCGCGGACCTCGGCGGGGTGGCCCTCGACGATCATGAACGGCGGGACGTCCTTGGTGATGCGCGCCAGGCCCCCGACGAATGCGCACTCGCCGACCGTCGCGAAGTGATGCAACCCCGCGCCTCCGCCGATGTTCGCCCCGTCGCGCACCTGCACGTGACCGGCGAGCATGACCTGATTGGCGATCGTGACGTGGTCGCCGATGATGCAGTCGTGCGCCACGTGCACCGCGACCATGATGAGGTTGTCCGAGCCGACGCGCGTCGTCCCCCCCCCGTTCTTCGTTCCGCGATGAATCGTGACGTGTTCGCGAATCTTGTTGCGGCAGCCGATTTCGCACAGCGCGACTTCGCCCTGGAACTTGCGGTCCTGGGGGTCGGCGCCGATGACGGAATAGGGGAAGATCTCGTTCTCCGCGCCGATGTTCGTCAACGAGGCGACGGTGACGTGGTTGTGCAGCACGCAGCCTTCACCGATGACGACCTCAGGCCCGATGACGCAATAGGGGCCGATCGTCGCGGAATTCGCGACTCGGGCGTCGGGATCGATGATGGCTGTGGGGTGGATCATCGAGGGGAGAAAAGTCCAAAAGTCCAAATGTTCAAATGTCTAAATGAGAGAGCGCAGGCGCGGGCAAACGCTCGGCGCGCTTCAATTTGGACGTTTGGACGTTTGGACGTTTTCTTCATTTGAACTTCAGTCTTGCTCGGCATCGACCATCATGAAGCGAATCTGGGCTTCGGCGGCGAGCTTGCCGCCCACCCACGCCGTGCACTTGACGCTGGCCGTGCGAGCGCGAGCGCGAATCGACTCGGCCTCCATCACAAGCTGATCGCCCGGCGTGATGGGGTGGCGCAGCTTGACGCGGTCGAGGCTCAGCAGCACGGCGATCTTCCCGGTGTGCTCGAGCTTCTGGCTCATCAGCAGCCCGCCGAGCTGCGCCATCGCCTCGACGACGAGCACTCCAGGCATAATCGGCGTCCCGGGATAGTGCCCCTGGAAAAACGGCTCGTTGATCGTCACGTTCTTGATGCCGATGGCCTTCTGGTCGCCCTCGACCTTCACCACGCGGTCCACCAGCAGCATCGGATAGCGGTGCGGAAGCAGGCGCTGGATGGCGCGGATGTTCATCTCGCGGCCGTCGCGAAGCAGTCGCAGACGGACGGCGGCGTCGCGCTGGGCGATGATCGCCTTGGCCATGCGGCAGTTGAGGTCGTGCCCGGACTTGTGCGCGATGAACCGCCCGTGCACCGCGCACCCGACCAGCGACAGGTCGCCGATGAGATCGACCAGCTTGTGCCGCACCGGTTCGTTGTCGAACCGATAGGCGTTGTCGATCGGTCCCTGCTCGCCGATCACGAGCACTTCCTTGGGCGAAAGATGCCGGCACATGCCCTTGTCCCACAGCGCCTGCGCTTCTTCCGCGAGGCTGAACGTCCGCGCTCGCGCCAGCTCGCGCGTGTAGGTGCCGTTGCTCGAAGCGTAGGTTTGCGTCTGCCGGCGGATGCGCGTGTTGCTCTCGCCGTAGTCGAGGTCATACACGACCTGCATTTCGTCCTGGTCGGACGGAAACGCAGCAAGCATCGAATCGCCGTGCGCGACCATGATCGGCTCACTGATGCGGAAGATTCGACGAGGCGCGTCCTGTTCGGCGATTCCCACGGCCTGGATGGGATCGACGAACGGCGCCGCCGAGCCGTCGCCGCAGGGCAGTTCCGGACCGTTGATCTTGATCAGCGCGTTGTCGATCTTGAGGCCGGCGAGCGCGGAAAGGCAATGCTCGACCGTTTCGATCGTGGCGCTGCCGACGCGAAGCGTGGTTCGCCGCGCTCGGCGGGCGACGTTGCTCGCCAGGGCGGGAAGTTGCACGGGGGGCGAGAGATCGACGCGCTCGAAGATGATGCCGTGGTTCGCCGGCGCGGGGCAGATTGTGACGTCGGCGCGCTCGCCCAGCAGCAACCCTTCGCCGCTGATGCGCACCTCGCCCGCCAGCGTGTGCTGACGCGGCGTGAGCGCCGGCGCTGCTTGGGTTGACGGAATGTCGGCGAGCATGTGCGTCATCACAGCATTCGATCGATGCGCGGCCAACCGCGATGGTGCGGAGGCCCCCGATTCCTCTCGAACTCCAGCCCCAAGACCCGATGGCCGCAGCGGCGGCTGCACCGGCGACTGGCCGATCGCAACCGAGGGGCGTTATTGTCGCCCCGAAAGCGAACGGATCAAGCCAGGCAGCCTGCGAACGGCCGCCCACTGCCGCAGGGCCTGCTGGCTGGTATCGGCCGGATACCCCACGACCGCTTGGCGGTCCGGCACGTCCTTGGTGACGATCGAGCCGCCGCCCACGCGAGCGAAGTTGCCGACCGTCACATGATCCACCACGCCAACCTGGCCTCCCATGAGCACGCCGTCCCCGATCCGGACCGATCCCGCCAGACCGGTGATGGAGGCGATAATCGCGCACCGGCCGATGCGGACATTGTGGCCGACCTGAACCAGATTGTCGATTTTTGCGCCTTCCCCGATTCGCGTCGATCCGAACTTGGCACGGTCCACGCACGAATTGGCCCCGATCTCGACGCCATCTTCGATGATCACGGTGCCAATCTGGGGCACCTTGAGCAGCCCCTGCCCGTGCGGATCAGGCCGGTAGCCGAATCCATCGGCGCCGATCGAGGCGTTTTGGTGGATCACGACTCCCCGGCCGATTGAGCATCGCTCGCGAACGACGACGTTGGCGTGCAGGGTGGTTCCGTCGCCGATGGTGGTGTCGGGATAGACCCTCACGCCGGGGTACAGCACGACGCCGTCGCCGAGGCGGCAGCCCCGGCCGACCCACACTTGCGCCGCGATCCGGACGTCCGCCCCAAGCCGAACGCCCTTCTCGATCACAGCCGTCGGGTGAACGCCCTCATCCGGCAGCGGCTGGGGCGGCGCGAACACCTGGAGCAGCCGAATCATCGCGATCTCCGCGTCTTGCACGACGATCAACGGTCGCGACGCCGTTTCAAGGCTGACGCGTTTGAGCTCTTCGGTAATGACCGCGGCGCCGGCGTGGCAGGCGTTCCAAAACTTGGTGTAACCGACGCTGTGGATGAAGGTGATGTCGCCCGGGCCGGCGTCTTCGAGCGCTTCGACGCCGGTGATCGCCACGTCGCCGGGCCCGATGAGCGTGCCGCCGACCTGCCGCGCCAGTGAAGCGGTGGTGTGAAGCGGGGCCTTGGAAACTGTCGCGCTCGCAGCGGACATCGCGTCACCTGCGGTTCTCATCAGGGCGTCGCCGCCGCCGCCGCCGGTCCCTGCGCCAGATTGAACTGGGCGTTCATGTACTCGATGAGTTCGTCCGTGATGTCAAGGGCCTCGTCGGCATAGATGACGCGGCGTGCGGAAATCTGCCGCGTGGTCTCTTCGGCCGAGCCCGTGGGCAGGTCGCCGATGGAATCGTCCAACAGGATGAGGTCGTAACCGTGCAGCTTCGCGAACTTGGCAGCGTGCTCGCGAATCTCCAGGTACAGCCTCTTGAGCTGCAGCGATTCCTGGAAGTCGATCTTGGCTTTGGCGAACTCGACGCGCGCGTTGCGGCTGATCGCCGCCGCGGTCAGCTTGTCGAGCGCTTCCATCTGCTTGGCGCTGCCCTTGTCGAACAGGTCGACGTCTTCCTGCAGCCGCGCCACGTCGTTGTCCAGTCGTTTCACTTCATCCTGAAGCTGATTCTGAATGTTCGTCAGGAGTTCGACCGCGGCGTTCTGCTCGTGCAGGCCGCTGTACATGCGCTCGAGGTTGATCAGCCCGATGACCGCCGGCGAAGGCGCCACAACGGCCCCGGCGGGTCGCTGCTGCGGCCCGCCCAGCGATTGCCACCCGAACATCGCCAGAATCAGCAGAAAAAGCGTGATGACAAGCCATTGCCTGCGATTTGCGTGCATGAGACGGCTCCTGTGCTTCCAGCCGCGGTGAACATTCGCCGCGACGCAGCAGAATCATTGTTCTCCAAACCACCGGCGCGATCATTCACTGGCCGGCGTCGAACGCGTTGTTCATCCGATCGATCAGCGTCGTCGTGATGTCAACGCTTTCACTCACATACAGCGTGCGCCGATTCAACATCTGCGTGCGCACCTGCAACTCGCGCGAGATGCGGTTGTCGCCCGATAGTGAAAACTCCGCATCGGAATCTTCCAGCAGGACGATGTCGTAACCCTGCGACTGCGCCAGCGCCTCCGCCGCGTCGCGGATGGAATGGAACAGGCTTTGCAACTGCAGTGCGGCCTCGGCGTCGATCTTCGCCTGCGTCATGCCGTCCCACCCGCGGAACTGCAGCGTCGCCAGCGCGATGCGCTCCTCCATCTCCAGCTTGGCGTCGTCGCTGGGCGCTTCCCTCAGCTTGTTCTGCAGGTCCTGCACCGCCGCCTGCTGTCGCTCGGCTTCGGTCTGATACTCCTGGAGCATCTTGCGAATCGCGACTTCCTTCGCTTCGCGCTCCTTCAGATTCTCGAGCAGCCTGGGCAGGTTCACGGTCGCGACCGCTGAGGGCGAGGCCAGAAGCTGCCGCGCTCCCGCCGTCGCCAGCGCCAACATGCTCCCAAGCAGCAGCGCCCCCGCCGTGGCCGCCCCCAGAAACCGGTGATTCGCACGTGTTGTCATGATTCGATCCTCTAAGGATTGCCGTGTAGGGCGACATCGTAGCCCCAACGGCGCCTCCTGCCGAATTCATCGCGGCGCTGCGGGGCGGCTCGCGGTGGCACGGGCGTCTCGCGGTGCCGCGGGCGTCTCGCGGTGGCACGGGCGTCTCGCGGTGGCGCGGGCGTCTCGCGCGTGAGTCCCAGCCTCCAACCGTGCAACCGGCGCCTCTCTCGTAGGACGGCATGTCTCCGTCCCCTGACTCCCGTCCCCTGTCTCCTGTCTCCTGTCCCCTGTCTCCTGTCCCCTGTCCCCCATCTCCTGTCTCCTGACCGTGGATTCCCGATGAACTGTTAAGATGGGCAAACATCCTGTGAAGACCCCCTTTTACTTTGTGCGCGCTTTTTGAAGCTCAGGAGAAGTTGGCGCGCATTTGTGACGCTTGTCCGCGCGGTTTGGCACGGCGTTTGAAACGGGGGGAACGGGATGAACCACAGAGGCGCACAGGGCACAGAGGACCGAAGGAGAAAAGCGACTGGGCGGTGAATTCCATTTGGCCGTTGAGACAATCGTCCATCGGATGAGTACTGCCCGCCGGCAGTAGAAATCCAGCATCCATCGAGCGCGAGCGTCACGTTTGCGCGCGCTTTTCGCTCGCGCGCGGAGTGGCACGGGCGTCTCGCCCGTAATCGGCACAGTGGCTCGCATCGCCGCGAACTCGCGGGAGTCGGCGCCACGGGACGCAGCGAAGCGGCGTCCCGTGCGGGCGTGCAGCCAGGCTCGGCGCGCGGTCCGCATTGAGAACACAAAAAAAGCATAAACGGTTCCTGACACCGTTTTCTTGTGGTCACGCCATCGTTTCGATTTTCAATTGAACGGCAGTTCCGCGGTGAAGCTGAAGACCTGCTCCTCGTCGAGGTCTTCCTTCAGCAGCGGGAAGCCGAAGTCGAAGGCGATCGGCACGGGGCCGAGCTGCGGGATGTACAGCCGCAGGCCGAAGCCCGCCGAGACGCGATAGTCCTCGAAGCCGATGTTGTCGGTGACGGTTCCGCTATCGACGAAGAAGACGCCGCTGAAGGCTTCCTGGAATATCGGGAATTCGTACTGAGCGCCGGCGAAAAAGAGCCAGTCGCCGCCGATGGGCTCGGTGGACTGCGCGAGCGTGTCGGCGCGGATTCCCTTGGGGCTGACGGTGCGGAAGTCGAAGCCGCGGAAGCTGCGCCCGCCGAGGTAGAAGCGCTCATACAGCGGCGCATCGCCGCCGAAAATGTACGCCACGCGCGAATTCAGCTTCAACGTCGTCTTGCGCTCGAGGAAGTCTTCCGCGAGCGTGAGGAACACGGTGTATTCAGCGGAAAGCGTTTCATAGTCGAAGTCGCCGCCGAGCCCGGTGTGATCGAACGAGAGCTCCAGCCGGCTGCCGC
>CAZLDF010000060.1:0-2668 GCA_964558095.1 uncultured Isosphaeraceae bacterium
GGTGATGATCCAACCGCCCCGGCCCTCGTCCAAGCCGCGCATCACCAGGTCGATGCACTGAGTTTCGGTGATCGCGTCGATCGCGGCGCCGCGCAGATTGATGCGCGCGTGCGGCGTCAGCGCCGGCGGAGGCGGCGCCGCGCGTGCGATGGACGTCGAAGCGTCGCGCGTGAGCGTCGTCATGCGGCCCCCGCAAGCTGGTGATGCTGCCGCGGCGGGGTCGCGGCGTTTTCGATCGCGTCCTGGCGTTGCTGCCAGAGCCGCTCGTGTCGTCGATCGAGATCGGCGATCGCGCGGCGCTTCCCCTTCAGCAGACAATCGCGCTGGAAGCGTCGCAGGAACGCGCGGAAGTCCTGGTCCTCATAGCGCGCCTCGCGGCGCACCGCGCTGCGCAGCCAGCCCCAGAACATCGCCGCCCCCCCCACCAGCACCGGCGGGCGCGACATGCGGAACGCCGCGCTCGCCAGCATGTACCACCACGGCGTCCCCATGAAGTATTGCCCGAAGCCGTGACGCATGCGGCCGCACAGAATGCCGACGTGGCTCGAACCCATCGGGCGCAGGTGGACGAAGCGGATGTCAACTTCATCGCTGCTGCACGCGATCCAGCCGAGCATGCGGCATCGATGACAATCGATGCCATCCCACATCACCTGCGGGACGAACCCGCCGATGTCGCGAAAGCAGGTGACGCGATAGAACTTGATCATCCCGACGGACGCCTCGTCGCCGCACTTCTCGCTGACAAGCGTGCCGAGACGATTCGGGAAATAAGGCTTGCCGGAGATCGTGCCCAGTCGCGGCTGCGCTTCCATGCGCTGGATGACGCGTTCGAAGTATCGCGGCGGAAGCTGCAAGTCGCCGTCGAACTTACAGACGTAATCAAATTCGTCGAGGTCGATCGTCTCGAGTCCGTGCTCGAACGCGTCGATGACGCCGGGACCGACGCGGCGCTTGCCGCCGCTCTCGCGGCGAATGACGCGGATGAAGTCGTGTTCGATCGCCGCGCGTTCCAGGATTTCGGGCGTGCCGTCGGTCGAACCGTCATCGACGATCACCCAGCGGCTGGGCGGGACCGTCTGGCTCGCGACGCTGGCGATCGTGCGCTGCAGAAATTCCGCTTCATCGCGGCAGGGTGTGATGAGCACGTAACGACGCGACATCCGCTCTCTCCCTCCGTCAATACGTTCGACGCTTCGCAAGCGCGACTCAATGGCGCATCACGTGATGATGCGGAGTTATCGGCCGCCGCGGGAGGCTCATCACGTTTCGCGCGACTGGCACGCCGCGGCGATCAGATGTTCCAGCTTCTCGACTTCCGTCTCGGTGCGGTGACGCTTCCGCACAAGCTCCGACCCGCGATGGCCCATCTGGCGCAGAAGTCCCGCGTCGGCACACATGGCCTGTCGCATCGCATCGACAAGCGCGTTGACATTGCCCGGCGGGATGAGCCAGCCCGTCTCGCCGGTGCGGACAAGTTCGCTGATCGCGGCGATATTGGTGCTGATGACCGGCCGCTGCATCGCCAGCGCCTCCATGATGACCACCGGCAATCCCTCGGCGAAGCTCGGCAACACCAGCGCTCGAGCTTCGCGCAGCAGCTCGCGCACCCGCGCGCCGTCGATCCACCCGGTGATCGTCACTCGCTGCTGCAGGTCGTGCAGCGCGATGCGCTGTTCGAGCTGCGACCGAAGCTCGCCGTCGCCCGCAAGCACCAGCCGCACGTCGAAGCCTTCCTCGACGAGCCGCGCCACCGCGTCAACGAGCAGCAACTGTCCCTTCTGCGGCGTCAATCGGCCCACGCACACGAACGTGTTCGACGTGGCATCGACGGGCGCCCCATCGTCGAAGAACGAATCATCGACGGTGCACCGCACGACGTGGACCTTCCACCACTGGTCCGTCGGCGACCATCGGAGAATCTGGGCGGCGCAGTAGTCGCTGATGGCGGTCACGAAAGTCGCCGCGGCGACCTTGTCGCCAAGACTGTGGCCAACCGGTGCGTCGAATTCGCCGGGGCCGTGGATCATGACGCTGAACGCCGGCCCGCCGAGTTCGCGCAGCAGCATCGCGACGCTTGCCGCGTTCTTGCCGAAGTGCACGTGCAGGTGCTCGATGCGCTCGCGCTTGACAATCGGCAGGAGCGCCGCCGCCTCGATGAGATAGGCGATGTGGCGAAACAATCCGCGGTCGCTGGGTCGGTGCAGTCGCCACATCGCGCGCGCCGCGCGAATCGCCCTTCCCGGCCGCGATGCCAGCGTGCGGACCGCGCCGGCAATCATCGCCAGCTTCGACTGATTGAGCAGTTGCAGCGTGCAGCGGCGCTCTTCGAGATCGATCGGGTCGGCGATGGCGTCGCCGGCGTCACGAATCGAAAGCCGCAGCACCGAGTGGCCGCGGCGCTCGAGTTCAAGAATCTCCCGCCGAATGAACGTGTGACTCGCCTTCGGATACTCCGTGGTGAGGTACGCCACGCGCATGGCGCGCGGTGTCGCGGCAGGACGCCGCCGATCCACGGCCGGGTCGGCGCTTGGCTGAACATGTGCGACAGTTTGCGTCATGCCGTTGCTCCCGGCTGGGGCGCGCGCAGGCTCGCTTCGTCGCGATCGGCGAACGTTTGCCGGCCGCGCAGGCGCGCCATGCCGTACTTCGCCATCCCGAAGAGTTC
>CAZLDF010000061.1:0-8957 GCA_964558095.1 uncultured Isosphaeraceae bacterium
GCAGCGCCCGCGGGGACGGACGGCGCCGCAGACTTGGAAGAAGGGCGATCGACCGGCGGCGCTTTCGACGCGGCTGAATCGGATTCCACCCGAGGCCTTGACCAGGGTAGGGGGGGGGGCGGCGGGCTGGTGATGTACCTCGCCGCCGCGCCCGCGCCCACCTGGACCAATCTCCCGGGCCAGCCGCTGATGGTGCCGCTTATGCACGAGATCGTGCGGCAGGGCCTCAGTGAAGTGCGCTCGTCGCAGCGCCTGCTCGTGGGCGATCGGCCGCGGCTGACGCTCTGGCCCGCCGCGACTTCGGCGGTGGCCCTGAAAGCCGACGATTCGCCCGTCGCCGGCGCATCGGACGCCGCGAGCGCGGCAGGAACCGTCACGTTGCCCGTCGAGCCGGACCATCGCCTTGCGCAGCCGCTGCCGTCCAGCGGCGTCTATTCGCTTCGCGATCGCGGTTCGCAGCAGATCGGCATCCTGGTGGTGAACGTGGATCCGCAGTCGGCGGACACGACGGCCCAAAGCCGCGCTGACGTCGCGGGCTGGCTCAACGTCGGTGGGGGCGGCGGCGTCGGCGGGGCCGGGGGGGGGAGCGGACCGGGCGACGACGCTGAACGAGCAGGCGGCGCGAGCTGGCGATGGATGGAGGACGAACCGCGGCTGGCGGCCGCTTCGGCCGACGCCGTCTGGGAAGGCTCGGCGCCGCTGGCGCTGTATCTCATCATCGCCGTCGTCGGTTTGGCGCTGCTCGAGGCGTGGCTCGCGCGGCGATTCAGCCACGCCTATCGCGGCGGCGGGGTCGTCGGGGCGGGCATCGGGGGTGGCATCCTGCCGAGCATGCAGGAACAGGCCCCGCTTTCGGCGGCGGGCAGCCGCGTGGCAGCGGGGGGGGAGCCCGCATGATCTTCGACAGCACATTCGTTCGCTGGCTGCTGGGCATCGATCACATTCCCTCCGGTGCTCAGGAACTGGAACTGGCGTGGGAGCATCCCTGGCCGGGCTGGGTGTGGGCGCTGCTGATTCTCGCGCTCGGCGCATTCGCGGTATGGACCTACAGCCGCCTGGCGGGCCGGCCGCTGGGGCGGTGGGCGCTGGCAGGAGTGCGTCTGGGCGTGCTGGCGCTGCTGATGGTGGTGCTCAGCGGGCCGCTGCTGCAGATGCCGCGCGAAACCGTCGAGCAGGACTGGATCGTTAACCTCGTGGACCGAAGCGCGTCGATGACGATCGCCGACGTGCCTGCGGACGGGGGGCAGGGGGGGGCGGCCGGGCGGATGTCGCGCGATGCACAACTTCGCGACCTGCTGGTCGATTCCGGCGAGATGTGGCGCGAGTTGGGGGAGTCGCGGCAGCTTCTGTGGCTGGGGTTTCACTACGGCGCGTTCAACCTGTCTGTGAACGCGCCGAGCGGGATCGCGCAAGACGCCGACGCCGACGTCGCCGCATCGCCGCCCGTCGCGCTGCCCGATCCGACCGGCCAGAGCACGAGCATCAATGCCGCCATCGAGCAGGCCCTGCAGCGCACGGCCGCGCGGCCCGTCAGCGGCATCGTGCTGTTCAGCGACGGCCGCAGCGGCGAGGAGATCAGCCGGCTGGTCCTGCGGCGGCTGCAAGCCGAGCGCATCCCCGTCTTCGTCGTGCCGCTGGGCTCGGCCGAGCCTGTCGGCGACATGGCGATCCGCCGCGTCGATGCGCCGCGTACCGCGTTCATCCGCGATGAAGTGCCCGTCACCGCGCACATCGATCGACTGGGCGAGGAAGTCGCCGCGATGGGCGCGACCTTGCGGCTGATCGACACGCAAACGGGCGAGGAGCTCGATCGCGAAACGATCGCGCCGAACGATCCGCGCGACGAGATCACGCTCACCGCGACGCCGCAGCTCGCCGGCGACGCGGCGTGGCAGATCGTCATCGACACCGACGAACCCGACCTCATCCCCGACAACAACGTCCGGCCGCTGGCCATCACGCTGATCGACCGCCCGCTTCGCGTTCTGTTCGTCGAAGGCTATCCGCGATGGGAGTATCGATATCTCAAGAACCTGCTGGTGCGTGAAGAATCGATCGACAGCTCGGTGTTTCTCGTCTCGGCGGACCGGGACTTCGCGCAGGAAGGCAATCAGCCGATCACGCGCTTGCCGAACTCGCCGGAGGAATACGCCGAGTTCGACGTGATCATGCTGGGCGACGTGCCGGGCGGGTTTTTCTCGGGCAATCAATTGGAGATGATCCGCCAGCACGTGGCGGTGCGCGGCGCGGGGCTCTTGTGCGTCGGCGGCGAACGGGCGATGCCGGCGTCCTACAGCGGCAACGTCATCGCCGACCTCCTGCCGATCCGCGGGTCGCTGAATCTTCAGGCGATCAACTCGCCGGTGAACATGCAGGCGACGGACCTGGCGCAGCGCCTGGGCGTGTTGCAACTGGCCACTGGCCACGAGGCGGGGCGGCAGGGGGGGGTGGATGACGTCGGCTGGCCGCGCGATCTGGCCGACCCCGCCGTCGGCTGGTCCAAGCTCTACTGGGCGCAGCGGATCGAGCCGGGCCTGCTCAAGCCGACCGCGGAAGTCCTGGCGGAGACGGTGGATGAATTCTCCGGCAGCCGCCTGCCGCTGGTTGTCTCGATGCGATACGGCGCGGGGCAAACCATTTATGTCGCGACGGACGAAATCTGGCGCTGGCGCTGGGGCCGCGGCGAGGCGCTGCTGGATCAGTTCTGGGTGCAGATGATCCGCCACCTCGGCCGCCAAAGCCTGTCAGGCGCGGGGCAGCGAGCAAGCCTCACCGCAAGCCCGTTGCGCGTCGCCGTGCGCCAGCCCGTGCAGATCACACTGCAATTGCTGGATGAATCGCTCGTCGAGCCCGAGCGCGACAACGTGATGGCCGTCGTCCAGGACGCGCAGGGCCAGGTTGTCGCGCAGGTGCGGCTGAACCGACCCGGCGGCGGGACCGGCGGCGGGGGCGGAGGCGAGGGGGGGGGGCGGCTGGAGGCGACATGGTTCCCCAGCGTCACTGGCGATTTCACAGTCCGGCTGAAAGACACCGATCTCACCGATCTGCGCCTGGAATCGGCCCTGGAAGTCTTCGCGCCGGATGACGAACTGGTTCGCCCCGAAACCGACCACGAGCGACTGGAGAATCTGGCGCTGGCGACAGGCGGACGGGTGCTCGACGCATCCGGTTCGTGGCAGCCGGAGATCGAAGAACCGGGTCCGGCGGCGGCCGAAACCGGCGCTGGGCGCCGCAGCGCGCTGCACCAGTTGCCCGATCTATTGCCCAACCGGTCGGTGCGTACGATTCATCCGGTGACGGACCGGCTGTGGGATTCGCCTGCGGCATTCGGGTTGCTGCTGCTTCTGCTGGTCTTCGAGTGGGTGGGGCGCAAAGTCATGCGGCTGGCGTAACTACTGATGGTCAAGACGTTGGGTTTCAGATTGCGGGCCTGAACCCCGAACTCCGAACCCCGAATTCCGAATTCCCATGAAGCAGGTCATCAATCAACTGGATTCATTGCGTCAGCGAAGCCGCGCTGTGCTGGTGCTGCAAAGCGTCGCCGGGGTGTGCGCGTGGACGGTGGGCGTTGGACTGGGGCTGATTCTCGTCGATTATGTGCTGCGCTTGCCAAGCGCGCTGCGATTGGCGCTGCTGGCGGGGGCGACGGGGCTGCTGTGCTGGGCCTTCATGCGCTACGTGCGCAGCTCTGTGCTGTTTCGCCCGAGCCTGACGCAGGTGGCACTGCGCGTGGAGCGCGACGAACCGAGCCTGCGCGGGCGGCTGGCGTCCAGCGTCGAGTTCGCGCGGTCGGGGTTGGATCAGGTCAACGCGCTGGCCGGGCGAAGCGTGCGCGATGCGCAGGCGAGGCTGCAAGGCCACTCGCTGCGGCGCATCCTGCGGACCGGCCCCGCCTGGCGCGCCGCGGGCGCGCTGGCGGCGATCGCCGCCGCCGCGGGGTTCCTCGCGCTCAATCAGCCGCTGTCCGCGGCGACGGGGCTGCGGCGGCTGCTGCTGCCCTACAGCTCCGCCATGTGGCCCCCGCGAACCGCCGTGCGCTCGCTCATGACCGAAGTCCTCGTCACGCCGGGCGTCCATCCCCGCGGCCAGAACTTGGCGCTGCGCGCGATGAACCTGACGCCCCAGGGCGAAGACGAGCGCGTCGATGCGCGCTATCGCTTCCAAACCGACGGCGAGTTCGGGCCGTGGGAAACCATCGTGCTGACCCACCAGGGCCGCGGCGTGCACGAGCGGCTGGTCGATACCAATCCCGGAGGGGGGGGGCAAACGATCGAATTCTCGTTCCACACCGCCGACGCAAGCACCGCGATCGAAACGGTGGAGCTGGTTCCCCCCCCTGCGGTGGTCCGCGCGACGCTGGCAGTTTCTCCGCCGCCGTATGTGTCGGGCGACGGGGCGAGCAGCGGCGACGGCGCGTGGCAGGCGGAACTGGGGCCGGGCACTGACGATCGCGCCGCAATGGCGCGGCCCGCGCTGGCCGGCTCGACCGCGGTTCTGACGCTCGAACTCAACAAGCCCTTGCCCGTGCCCGAGGAAGGCGCCGATCGCGACGCCTGGCGAGCGCAGGCGTTCGACTGGGGCGACGCCGAGCAGCCGCGGTTCGAAGTCGATGAACGCGAGCCCGCGCGGTGGGAACTGTCGTGGCGGCTGGAGCAGACGCGCGTGCTCGCGGTGAACCTGCAGGACGAGCACAGCCTGAAGAATGAAGAGCCGATCGGCTATCGCGTGCACGTCGTCGCCGACGGCGCGCCGGACGTAACCGTGACGCAGCCGGAGACGGATGAGGTGGTGCTGGCGACGGCGGTGGTGGGGGTGGTGTGCGAGGCGCGCGACGATGTCGCGGTAAGCCGCGTGGCGATCGAAGCTGCGGTGCAGAAGCGCGCCGAGAGCGGCGAGCAAGGTTCTGGGAACTTAAGTGCCCAGCCCGACTGGATGAAATCGCAATCCGTCGATGCCGCCGTCGCCTCCATCGAAGGCGAAATCGATCTCGCCCCGCTCAAGCTTGTCGAAGGCGACGTGGTGCACGTCACCGGCCTCGCGGACGATCGCTACGAACTTGACGGCGAGCGGCACCCGACCAGCCGCTCGCCCGCGAGACGCCTGCGCGTGATCGGCGAACTGGACTTCGCGTCGCAGCTTCGCCAGCAACTCGCCGGCGTGCGGCAGAACGCCATTCGCATCGAGGCGCTGCAGGGCGAGTTGCAGGAAGACGTGATTGACGACGGCGTGCAGCCGGGCATCGACCGCGCGCAAGCGCAGATCGCCGAGCGCATCGCCAGCCAGGGCGAGGCGATCGACGCGATCGCGCGGCAGATGCGCGCCAATCGCCTCGACGACGAGCAGCTCCGCGAGCTGCTGACGCAGTCGCGCGATCTCCTGGAATTCGCCGGGCGCGCGGCGAACGCGGCGACGGCGGCGATCGAGAGCCGCGGCCGCGGCGACAGCACCTCCGCCGGCGAAGACGCTTCGCCTCAAACACCCAATCGCGCCGACGCCGAGCGATCCCCACGCGAACGCTCCAACGCGACGGCCGAGAAGACCACGCCCGCAGCCGATGACGAGCGGCGAGAGCGAAGCGTCCGCGACAGCGATTCGCAAGCCGAGCAGGCAGAGGCTTCGGACAGCGAGATCGAGCAAGCCTACGACGACGAGTTTGGCGACCTCGTCGAGCGTGAAGCCGCGCACGCCGAGGCGCGTCCGGAACATCAGCCCATCGTGCAGGCGCAGCAGGAGGTGCGCGAGGAACTGGCCGACTTGATCGAATTGCTGGATCGCGACGAAGACACGTGGGTCGTCAAGCGGCAGCTTGAAACGCTGGCGCAAGAGCAGCAGAAGCTGCAGACGGACACAGCGGAGCTTGGCCGGCGAACGCTGGGCAAGTCGCGCTCCGACCTCACGGAGCAGGAGCAGACCGAGCTTGACCGCATCGCCGAGCGGCAGCGCGACATTCAGGAACAGAGCCGCAAGCTGACGGAAGACCTGCGCGACCGCGCCGAGGCGATGGAGGACATCGACGAGCGCGGCGCTTCGGGCATGCGCCGCGCCGCGGACACGGCCGAGCAGCGCGGGCTCGACCGCGACATGACCGCCGCCGCCGAACGCGTCGAGCAGAATCAGACACGCAACGCCGAACAGGCACAGCAATCGGCGCAGCAGACGATGCAGCGGATGCTCGAAGACATCGAGGAATCCAAGCGCGCCAGGGCGGAGGAACTGCTGCGCCGCCTGGCGAGCCTGGTCGAGTCGATCGAGAGGCTGATCTTCCTGCAGGAAAGCGAGCTGTCGGCCCTGGCGGCGAGCGCCGAGATCGCCGAATTCGCCGGGCGCGACCGGGCGATGATCCGCCTGCATCAGAACACGATCGCGGTGTCGGGCGAAGCGCGGGCGGCGGGGCAGGAATCGCGGCGCGTGGCGCGGAGCCTCGATCGCGCCGCCGATGCGCAGAGCGCCGCCGTCAGCGCGCTGCGCGCCACGCCCGTCAGCGTCGAAAAAGCCGATGAGGCGGAGAACCGCTCGCTTGAACTCTTGAAGGAAGCGAAGCAGCTTGCGGAAGAGTTGCAGCAGCAGACGCAGGACGAAGAGACGCGCCGCCAGCGCGAGGCGCTGATCGAGGCTTATCGCGGCTTCGCCGAGCGCCAGATCGCGCTGCGCGATCAGGCCCAGCCGCTGGTCGCCGCGGAGGAACTGTCGCGCCGCGAACTGGTCGAAGTGCGGCGATTGGGCAGCCAGCAGGAGGCGCTGCGGCTGGAGATCGCCGAAGTCCGCGACACAACGAACGAAGTGCGCGAATCGCCGATCTTCTCGCACACGCATCGGCTGATCGACGAATGGGCGCTCGCGGCGGCGCAGACGCTGAGCGAGGGCATTGCCGACGTGACGGTGCTCGATCACCAGCAGCTTGTCGCGGACAGTCTTGGGCGCTTGATCGACGCGATGGAGGAGGCGATGGCGCCGCCGCCGCAGTTCGCCGGCGAATCCGAGCAAGGCGCGGGCGAGGGCCAGGGGGACGGCGCGTCGCAACAAGCCCTCTTGCCGCCGGTGGCGCACCTGAAACTGTTGCGCGGCCTGCAGGAACAGATTTACGAGCAAACCCGCGCGACCGACGCTCGCCAGGACCTTTCAGCCGCCCAATCGCGCACTCGCCTGCGTGAGTTGGGCCGGATGCAGCGCGATCTCATGCAGCTTGGTGAACAAATGGTCGAAGAACTTCGTCAGAACAGCGGGCCGCCAACCGCGGGCGACGGCGACCCGGGCGACGCCGGTTCGGGCGAAGACGGCGCCGGCGAGAGCGAGCCACAGGAGTCGCCGCGATGAAATGGCTGTCGCTGATGCCGATGACGACAATGATGATGCGCCTTCGCGCGGCGAAGGCCCTCGCGATGGCGCTGACGATGACGGCGTTGCCGTCATTCGCGATGACGCCGCCGGCGTTCGCGCAAGTATCGGAATCGGCTTCCGCACTTCAGGATAGTTCCGGCGACGAAGCGCAGAGTGGTGCGTCTTCCGAGCAGGCGCCGCCCCCCCCCTCGGACTCACCCGCCGATTCACCCACCGATTCACCCACCGATTCGCCGCAGCCTCCGCGAAGTCTGGATGAACTGCTGGGCATCGAAGAAGAGGAAGGCGCGCGGGCCGGCGCAGCCGCGCAGGCCGAGCAGCAGCGCCGCCTGGATCAGGCCCTGGCGCAGCGCACGATGGCGAATCTCTTCGAGCAGGCGATTGCCGACATGTCTCTGAGCGCGCAATTGCTCGACGAATCGTTCGATGCGGGCCTGGGCACGCAGCGGGTGCAGGAGACCATCATCGCGCGGCTGGAGACGCTGCTGGACCAGGCCCGGCAGATGCAGAACCAAAGTTCGTCGCAGTCCTCCTCGTCATCGTCGAGCAGCTCGCAGAGCCGCCCGCAAACCCCGCCGCCGCAGGGTCAGCAATCGCAGCAGGCGCCAGGCGAACGCCGCACCGGCGAGCCCGGCGAAAGCCGCGAGGGCGAGCCCCCGCCTCGGCAGGACGAACTCATCAATCCGATGATCGACGAAACGCGCACCGAGTGGGGCAATCTGCCCCAGCGCGAGCGCGAGATGATGCGCCAAGGAAGCCGCGGCAAGTTTTCGAGCCTCTACGAGCGGCTGACGCAGGAGTATTACCGGCGCCTCGCGGAAGAGAACTTGCCGTGAACGCCGTTGTTGTTGACGGGCAGGAGTGACGCGCATGCAGCATCGACCACGCCACCGTTTCCTCGCCGCGGCGACCATCGCCGGCGCGTTCGCAAGCTTCGCGCTCGGCGCTTCGGCGGCGACGGCCACGAGCAGCGTGAACATCGCGAGCGGTCGGGTCGATCACGCGCAGGACGATCAGCCACCGCCCGCCGGCGTCCAAGCGCCACCGCCCGCCGGTAATCAAGCGCCGCCTCCAGCCGCACCCGATCAAAATGACCAGCAGGACAACAACGAACTCCTGCCTCGCGACGATCGCGGCGCGCAGAACAACCCCCTCGAAGCAGAATTCTCCGAAGCGCACGTGCAGGCGATCGAAGCCGGCTTGGAATATCTCAAGACACAGCAGAACTCCGACGGCTCGTTCGGCCGGGGTCGCTACGGCCGGCACGCGGGCATCACGGCGTTGTGCGCGCTGGCGTTCATGTCCGACGGCAGCGTGCCTGGCCGCGGTCGCTACGCTGAGCAGGTCGAACTCGCCCTCGAATTCGTGCTGAGCAACTCGCAGGACACCGGGCTGCTCGCCGCCGACACCGCTTCGCACGGGCCTATGTACGGCCACGGGTTCGCGGCGCTGTTCCTCGGCGAGATCTACGGCATGAACCCGCAGGACAAGCGCGTGCGCGACGCGCTCGAAAAAGCCGTGCAGCTCATCGTCGGAACACAAAACGAAGAAGGCGGGTGGCGATACAACCCCATTCCCTACGACGCGGACATCTCGGTCACGATCTGCCAGATCATGGC
>CAZLDF010000062.1:0-3272 GCA_964558095.1 uncultured Isosphaeraceae bacterium
CTGCGTGCGCCGGCGGCCTTGAGAATCTGGGCGACGCCCGTCGCGCTGTATCCCTGGCTGTGGAAAAGCTGCATGGCGACCTCGATCAGCCGCTCGCGTGTGCTGGAGGCGGCACTGGTCATGGGCGAATCAGTCATACCATCCCTGGCTTAGTTGAACGATCAATCAACAAGGTAACAGGGCCTTGCCAGTGCTGTCAAGGCCGTTTTCAGCGATTTCTTGGGCATTCTTCCGTAGGCGGTGGCGGGGGGTCTCGCTGGCGACGGTGCGACTGGGCGTCAGGGTCGCTCCCCGATCGCCGCGATCGAGCACGCCTGCACCGGCGGCAAGCCGAGCTCAATCGCCCGCCGAACCAGCGCCGGCGATTCCGCGCCGGGATTCAGCCACACCTCGCCGACATCGCGACGAGCCGCCACAAGCTCGATCACCTGCAGCCCGACCTCCGGCGGAACATAGAAGCTCGCCCGGTCAATCGGTCCCGGAACGCTCGCCACATCGCGATACACGCGCAGGCCCTCGATGACGGCCTCGTGCGGATTGACGGGAAAGACGTCGTGACCCTGGCGGAGAAATGCGCGCACCGCCTTGTTGCCGTATTTCGAGCGATCGTTCGACGCCCCGATGATCATCACCCGCATGCCGCGTCTCCCGTCGTGCCAAAAACAAGAAACTCACGTGCTTCACCGGCACAATTCCAAATACAGCTCGAAGAACTCGCGCATCGGCTCTTCGTACTGCTCTGCCATCGTCAGGCCGGCGATCTCCAGCAGCAGCGAGTCCTGCTCGTCGAGCGTGACGCAGCGCCCGCCGCCGGCCGCGGCGATCTCGGCGAAGTGCTTGACCGGCTTGCCGTCCGCCTGCACGGTGTGGGTGACGAGCTCGCCGTTTGCGCTCGCGCGCTGCGCCATCGCTTCGCACGCGCCGCCCAGGCCGACGTGCGGCGGGCCGTCGCCCAGAAGAATCATCACCTTCTCATGTTCGCGATTCCACGTCAGCGCGCTCAGCGCGAGCTGCATCGCAGGGTGCACCGCCTCGGGGCTGTCTCCGCCGCCTTCGGTCGTCAGCTTCCACAGTTGCTCGCGCACGTGCGTGATGTCCGTCGAAAAGTCCATCGCCTGCGTTTCGAATTTTTCGCGGCGATCTCGATAGGCGACGATGGCGACGCGCACCGCGCTCTGCAGGTCGCCGAGAAACAGCATCAGTTCGTCCAGCCCGCCCTGCACCTGCGCCAGCTCGCTGTACATGCTGTCGGTGCAATCGAGCAGGATCGCCAGATCGAGTCTGCGCGTGCGCAAGGCAGTCAGGTAGTCGCGCAGGGCGATGAACTGCTCGTCGCTCAGGGTCGAGAGCAGCGAAACCGGCGGCGGGCCGTGCTGCGCCGCGGCGACTTCCAGCAGGTCCGTCCGCCGTCCGAACTTCAGCAGCCATCGCTGCCAGAGATAGGCTCGGCGATAATCGGGTGCGCCGGTGATCCGGGCCAGGCGGGGCGAAAACGCCCCGGCCTCGCCGCGCGACATGCGATTGATGATCGTGCTCAAGACGCCCTCGACCTGCTTCATGCGCTCCGCGTCGCCGCTCGCCACGGCGATCTCCAGCGCCAGCAGCTTGTCATCGAGTTTGGCCGATCGCTCGTACCGCTCGATTCCCTCCGTCAGGCGCTCGGCATCGAACGAATAGCCGTGGCGCAGCAGCGCGCGGACGACGCGTGGCTCGGCTTCGCCGACAAACCACGCCTTGCCTTGCCTTTCGCCCCGGCACGCCAGCGAGCGCACCGCGAAGCACCGCACGCGCCAATTCACGTCGCCGAGCAGCCGCAGAAGCATGGCGCGGCTCTCGTCGCAGCGGTAGCGCTGCAAGCGCACGGCCGCAACGGCGCGCCGCGGCCACGAGTCGCTGGCGGCGAACTGCGCGAGCGCCTCGCGTTCCGCGGCCGGGACGTCCTTGAGGGCCCGATCGCGCTGCGGTGACGCCGCGCCGCCGGCGATGTCTTGTGGAGTCGCGCACGCGGTTTCGATGGCGGCCGCCGGCGCGCATGCAAATGCCGCGCTCGCGATGAGGACCCTGCAATCACGTCGAATTCGGATCATCGCACTCGACAATGGTAGCAACGGCGTTCATCGCGCGAGCGTCCGGGTCCATCCCGCAATCACGGCGGCGACGATCACTTCCGGCCTGGCGGCCTGAGCTTCACGGGGAATCATCGGAGCGCGCTCGCCGATCACCGGCACGCGTCGAGGTACATCGCGTAGAACTCGTCGAAGACCTCCCACCACGTTTCGTCGATCGTGAAGCGCATCACCGCGGGCACGAGGTCGGCGGCCTTGTCGAGGTGCACCTTCCGCCCGCCGCCCGTCTCGGCGATCTCCTGAAACGCCGTCGCGGTCATCGTGTTGTGGTCCTCGATTTCCCTGAGCTGCGCTTCGTGCATCCGAACTCGATGCTGCTCGGCAACGCGCATGGGAATGTGGGCCGCGTGCACGACGATTTGCCGGTCGAGCATGGCGTTGAGCAGTTCGCTGATGCGATAGCCGTCATCGGGGTGCGGCCGCGCGTCGCCGATCAATACGATCTGCTTCGTCGCTTTGGGCGACCAGTCAAGCTGCGTGCACGCGGCGAGTCCTTCATAGACCGCCTCGGGCAGGTCCGCGCCGCCCGTGATGCGCAGGTCGAACAGATAGCGGCGGATGCGCATCACGTCGCTCGTCAGCGGCACGCCGTCCCACACGGGCTGATTGTCGTGATCGCGATACGCGATGAACGCCAGTCGAAACGACTTGGACAAGTCCTGGAGAAACAGGATGAGTCCGTCAGCGGCGGCGCGGGCTTCGTTGACCATCGGGATCATCGACGCCGTCGCATCCATCACCAGCGCCATTTCGAGATCGCGCTGCTTAAGCCCGTCGAGGTAGTCGCGCAGGCGCATGATTGTTTGGCTGTCCATCGCGGCGACGCGGGAGGCAGGCGCATCGATGATGGCGCGCTGAAACATCTCCGGCGGGGCGAGCGCGAACTCGCCGTTCTTCGCGGTGAACCACGTCCGCCACTGTTCGAGCGATTCGGGAGGGGGTACCGCGTGGAGGACGACGGCCAGTCGCCGCGACGCCACTTGCGCGACGAGTTCATCCATATTGCGCAGGATCAACTCGAGGCGCTGCGTCGCTTCCTTGCGCAGCGGCTTGTCGTTCGTCGCCGCGGCGATCTCGATGCCCAGCAGCCGCTCTTCGAGCGAAACGAGCCGCATGAGCCGATTGGCGAGCTTGGCGACGGCCTTC
>CAZLDF010000063.1:0-6522 GCA_964558095.1 uncultured Isosphaeraceae bacterium
CGCCAGGGGCTTGCGAAGCGCAGCGCCCCTGGCAACGATCGTGCGCCCTGCGGGCGAAGTCGCAGCGTGCCTTCTACAGAGCAGCGAGACGCCTGTGCCACTGTTGTGCTACGCTCTGTCAATGCAGTACGGCTTCGTGATCGACCACGATTCCTGCATCGGCTGTCACGCGTGCACGGTGGCGTGCAAGGCGGAGAACGATGTGCCGGTGGGGAACTTCCGCACGTCGGTGAAATACACCGAGGTCGGTCGATTTCCGGAGATCAAGCGGCATTTCCTGGTGCAGCGGTGCAATCACTGCCGCGATGCGCCGTGCGTGACGATCTGCCCCGTCGACGCGCTCATCAAGCGGCCGGACGGGATCGTCGATGTCGATCGCGATGCGTGCATCGGTTGCCGCGCGTGCATGCAGGCGTGTCCGTACGATGCGATCTATCTGAATGAAGACCTGCACGCGGTGGAGAAGTGCCATTTCTGCGCGCATCGAGTCGAGCAGAACCTCGCGCCGGCGTGCGTGACGGTCTGCCCCGTCAACGCGATCATCCCCGGCGACTTCGACGACCCCGGCTCGCGCGTGTCGCTGATCGTGCAGAACAATCAGACGAAAGTGCGAAGGCCGGAGCAGCGGACGCTACCGAACGTGCATTACGTCGGCGCGAGCGACATCGCGCTGCGCCCGGGGACCGCATCGCGGCCGGAGATATACTTGTGGAGCGATCGCCCCCCCCACAAGCCCGAAGCGTGGCCGGAGAACGTGCCGACGCGGGCGGATGCGCGGACGGTCTTGGATGCGGGTCATCGAGTGGAGTGGGGCTGGGCAGTGGCGCTGTATCTCGTGACGAAGGGAATCGCAGGCGGGGCGGCGATGCTGGCGCCTTTCGTTGGATGGCTGGGGCTGGAGGGGTTTTCCGCGCGATACATGCCGGAGATTATCGCGCTGGTGTTCACGCTGATTACGTTTGGATTGTTGATTGAAGACCTCGCGAAACCGTGGGCGTTTTATCGTTTGCTCACCCGGCCGAACTGGAAGAGCTGGCTCGTTCGCGGCGGGCTGGTGCTGGGGCTCTTTACAGGATTGCTCGTGGCGACGATTGCGCTGCGATGGTTGAGTTTTGATAGTGCCGCCAATGCGCTGCGATGGGTGAACGCAGTTGGGGGGGCGGCGGTCGCGGGTTACACGGCCTTCCTGTTCGCGCAGTGCAAGGGGCGGGATCTATGGGAGAGCGAGTTATTGCTGCCGCATCTGCTCGTGCAGGCGATTCTCTGCGGCGCGGCGGCGCTGAATCTGTTCGTAGTCGAGCACGGAGCGATTCTGTGGGTGATTGCGGGCTCGGCGGTCGCGCATGGGTTGTTCGCGGTGGTGGAGCGCTATCGCAAGCACGAAACAGACAATGCGAAACAGGCGGCAGGATTCCTGGGTGTTGTGAAGATCGGACCGCTGAATGGTTGGCGCGATGGGTTGTTGATTGGTGTTGGGTTGACGGTTGTGTTGGCGTTTGTGTTGCCGGAACTGGCGATTGTGCCGGCGCTGGTTGGATTGTTCATGTATGAGCATGCTTTTGTGAGGGCGGGACAGTTGCCCCCGTTGTCGTGAGGATTGGCTTGGAAATGAGAGTTGTTGCACATTCGGTATCGCATCTTCGGCCATTGAGGCCGAAGATGCGATCACTCGCCGCGGCGAGTGCCACTGTTGAGGATGCCCGCACAGTTGAGACGCCTATGCCACTGCGCTGCTTGTTGAATCATGCATGATCCGTTGCCCATGTCCGTGACTCCGCTTGAGTCGTTTCCGCCGCTGGATCGGTGGGACGACTGGGAGGAGTACGACCCGAAGCACTGGCCGCGGAAGGTCACGCGGCGGTTCGCGCTCGTGCCGACGACTTGCTTCAACTGCGAAGCCGCGTGCGGTCTGGTCGCTTATGTTGATAAGGACAGCGGCGAGATCGCGAAGCTGGAGGGCAATCCGTTTCATCCCGGCTCGCGCGGCCGCAACTGCGCCAAAGGGCCTGCGACGCTCAATCAGGTGTACGACCCGGGGCGAATCCTGTATCCGCTCAAGCGCGTGGGGCCGCGAGGGGGGGGCCGGTTCGAGCGGACGACCTGGGACGAAGCGCTCGACACCATCGCAGCGAAGATTCGCGCATGCCTGATCGAAGATCGGCGGACCGAAGTGATGTACCACGTCGGCAGGCCGGGGCACGATGGCTACATGGACCGCGTGCTGCAGGCGTGGGGCGTCGATGGGCACAATTCGCACACGAACGTGTGCTCATCCAGCGCTCGCGTTGGATATGCGCTATGGAGCGGCTCTGATCGGCCCTCGCCGGATCACGCGAACGCCAGATTCATTCTGCTCCTGTCATCACATCTGGAGACCGGTCACTATTTCAATCCGCACGCGCAGCGGATCATCGAGGCGAAAAAAGGGGGGGCGAAGATCTGCGCGGTCGATGTGCGATTGTCGAACACCGCGAGCGTGGCGGACTACTGGCTCGCGCCGCTTCCCGGGACCGAGGCGTTCATGCTGCTGGCGATGGCGCATGTGCTGCTGGAGGAGAACCTTTTCAACCGCGAGTTCGTGCACGACTGGGTGAACTGGCGGGAGTTTCTGACGGCGCTGCACCCCGGAGATAAGGTTTCGTTTGATCAGTTCGTTTTCAGATTGAAGGAGCGATATGCGCATGCTACGCCGCGAGCGGCGGAAGATGAATGCGGCGTTCCCGCGGCGAAGATCGTTGAAGTCGCGCGAGAGATCGGCACGGCGGGAAGCGCGTTCGCTGCGCACGTGTGGCGCAACGCCGCGGCCGGCAACCTCGGCGGGTGGCAGGTTTCACGGTGTCTGCAACTGCTCGTCGTGCTGATGGGCGCGGTGGACACGAGAGGCGGGACGCAACTCAACACATCCAACAAGTTCGTTCCTGCGCCATTTAAGAAGCCCCCGCCGCAAAGCGTGTGGAGCGAACTGCTGTATCCACTGGATTATCCACTGGCGTTTCACGAGATGTCGATACTCCTGCCGCACTTCCTGATGGAAGGCCGCGGTAAGGTCTCCATGTACTTCACGCGCGTCTATAACCCGGTGTGGACGAACCCGGACGGCATGATGTGGGAGCGCGTGTTGCGCGATGAGAGCAAGATCGAACTGCACGCGGCTCTGACGCCGACGTGGAGCGAGACGGCGCAGTATGCCGATTACGTGCTGCCGATGGGCGTCGGCGCCGAGCGCCACGACTTGATGAGCCAGGAGACGCACGCAGCGAAGTGGATCAGCTTCCGCCAGCCGGTGCTGCGCGTGGCGCGCGAGTGGGGGGGGGAGAAGTTTGAGTTCACGTACGAAGCGAACCCCGGCGAAGTGTGGGAGGAGGACGAGTTCTGGATCGAACTTTCCTGGCGGATCGATCCGGACGGGCAACTGGGCGTGCGCCAATACTTCGAGAGTCCGTATCGGGGGGGGCAGAAGATCACGATCGAAGAGTATTACCGCTGGATCTTCGAGAACTCCGTGCCAGGATTGCCCGAGGCGGCGAAGAAGGAGGGACTGACGCCGCTGCAGTACATGCGCAAACGCGGCGCGTTTCTCGTTGAGGACAAGTCGTCGCGCGTGTATGAAAAGGAGATCGCTGCGGGAGTGATGACTGGTGCGATGACGCGCGAGGACGGCACGATCGTGCGCGATGCCAAGCCGGTCGGATTAAGCATCAACGGCAAGGCGTTCGCCGGTTTCAACACGCCAAGCAGACGACTGGAAATCTACAGCGACACGATGAACCAATGGAATTGGGCCGATCAGTCGCTGCCGGGATACATCAAGAGCCACGTCCATCGCGACGGAATCGATCACGCAAAGAGCGAGTACGTCCTCGTGCCGACGTTCCGCCTGCCGACGCTGATTCACACGCGCTCAGCGAACGCGAAGTGGCTGTATGAACTATCCAATGCGAACCCGGTCTGGATTTGCCCGGATGATGCAGCGCGCATCGGCGTAGAGACAACTGATCTCATTCGCGTGACGACGCGCATCGGCTACTTTGTGAACAAGGTGTGGGTGACTGAAGGAATCCGGCCGGGCGTGGTCGCGTGCTCGCACCACCTTGGCCGCTGGCGCTTGTTCGACGATGTCGGCCCGGACAAATGGGCGAGCGCGAAGGTCTTGCGCGAAGAGCCGCAGCCGGGCGTGGTGAAGTTTCGGCGCATCGAGGACATTCACGCCTACGAGAGCAGTGATCCCGACACCAGGCGCATCTGGTGGACCGACGGCGGCGTGCACCAGAACCTCACGTTCTGTGTCCAGCCCGATCCCGTCAGCGGCATGCAGTGCTGGCATCAGAAAGTCGCGGTGACGCGCGCACAGCCGGGTGATCGTTATGGCGACGTGCAGGTCGATACGAACAAATCGATGGAGGTCTATCGCGAGTGGCTGGCGAAGACGCGTCCCGCGCCGGGCCCGGATGGGTTGCGCCGCCCGCTGTGGCTCAGCCGCGCGGTGAAGCCGGCGGAAAAGGCGTACTACGTGAAGCAGCGGTGAGCACCTCAGCGACGGAGGGACGAAGCGACGGAGCGACGAAGGGATAATCGCGGCGCGATCGTTGGATCGTTTGACGATTCGGCGGCTCCGAGAGCCGTAGTACCGGGAGGCGGCTCGGAGAGCCGTGGTACCGAGAGACGGTTCGGAGAACCGGGGTACCTGGAAGCGGCTCGGAGAGCCGTGGTGCTGCGTTACAGCACGCCGAGCAACAGCAGCGCCGCCCAGGTGATGAGGATGACGAACGCGATGCGCACCCAGAACAGCGGCAGCTTGTGCGTCAATCCCGCGCCATAGATCGAGCCCAGCACCGCGGTCGGAATGATGCACGCCGCGATGAAGAGACTATCGATCACCGTCAGGTGATCTGGCTGACCCGATCCGTTGACGACCGTGTGCAGCGTCCAGTTCTTTTGTGCGGCGCCGATCGCGGAGGTGACGCACATGACCGCGCTGCTGATGGCGATGGCGTCCTTGAGGTGCACATGACAAATTCGCTGGAGCAGCGGGACGGCGACGGGCCCGCCGGCGGTGCCTGTCAGCCCGCCGATGCCGCCCATGAGCGCGCCGACGACGCCGACGCGCGCGACGCCGGTGTGCGGATGCTTGAAGACCTCCTGATTGCGCTCCTTGTACATCTTGAAGACCTTCATCGCCATGACGTACAGAAGGAACACGCCGAAGATTCGCTTGAGCAACTCGCCGTCGATCACGTTGGAAAGCGCGACGCCGAGCACCATGAAGACGACGCCGAACGGAAGCATCTTGCGCACGATGTCCCATCGGACAGCGCCGCGCATGTGATGTCGAGTCGCGGCGGGAACGGCGATGGCGACGTTGACGATCATCGCCGCCGCCTGCGAAAGGTGCTGATCACGGCCCATCAGCAACGTCAGCGCCGGCACCATCACCACCGATCCGCCCAGGCCGATCAGCCCGCCCGACGTGCCCGCCAGCAATCCAATCGCGGCAAGCTGCGGCACCTGCGTCCAGTCAATGCCGGTGTGCATGGCGGCAGTGTAGAGGAAGACGGGATTCGGATTTCGGGGTTGGGAGTCCGGGGGTGCTCTCGATCGCGCGTGCGCACGCCGGACGTGAGTCCGCGAATGTCCGGGTCGTTCCGAGGCTTTCGCGCCTAACCGCAGCGGGGCAAGCCCGCTCGCGAAACGTGCTTTGCACGCTCAATACCTCAAGACCCCAAGACCACTTCACCGCAGCGCTGCTTCGAACTCGCGGCGGGCGATCGCGGTCTCCTTGTCCTCGCAGAGCTTGACCGCGCCGGTCTGCGCGCAATACGTGTGGACGGTCTTCAGCGGCGGCGTGTATATGTGAAGCGTCACCAGATCGCGGCCGCCGCCCTGGTTGTTGTAGAGCACGTGGATGTCGGAATCGAACGAGCCGCAGACTTCGCCTTTGCAGAACGTGGTCGTAGGGCCCTCGACGAGCTGACCGTCCTTGCCGCGGAAGTATTTCGTTTCGAACCCGGTTCCATCGACGACGTACACGCCGCATGCCGAGCCCTGGTGGTCGTGAATGGGGCTGGCCTGGCCGTCTTTCCAGCAGAGGATCAGCGCTGCGTACGAGCCGCCGTAGTGAAGCATGTTGCGCTTGTAGTGATGATCGTCGAAGGCGATGGCGTGCTCGACGTCGTCGCGCGAGAGTTCGAGCCCGCGAAGCATCGCGACCAGCTTTTCGAGCGGGACGGAATCGGGGTATTCATCCAACCGGTCGAAGAATGCGTCGAGTCTCATCGCGACGGCTCCATGTGGCGACTGTCCGCTCCATTGTATCGACCCGTCGCCGCCGATTGCACGGACAAGTCGGCTTGTGGCGACTACACTGGCGCGGCTGCGGACGCGAGCGCGGCGACGGGATCGATCAACCCGTACAGAACCCGCTCACCTCCGCCTTCGGAATCCTCCTGCAAGCGACGAAACGGCTATGACAAACACCCGACACGATCCCTTCAAGGCCCGCACCACGATCGACACGCCGCTGGG
>CAZLDF010000064.1:0-4553 GCA_964558095.1 uncultured Isosphaeraceae bacterium
GCCGATCGTCAGCGTCACCAAGGGCATCGAGGTCGATACGCTGTTGCGCCCAACGCAGGTGATGGCGGACGTGACGGGCGACGACGTCGATTCGCCGCGGCGGTCGATGTGCGTGCTCTCCGGGCCCACGATCGCTGATGAACTGCGCGAACGCTTGCCCGCGACGATGGTGGCGGCGTCAACGGATGCGAACCTTGCCGAGCGCGTGCAGGATGTGTTCGACGTGCCGTGGCTTCGCGTTTATACGCACGACGACGTGATCGGCGTTGAATTGGCGGGCGCGACGAAGAATGTGATAGCGCTGGCCGCGGGAATGGTCGATGGCCTCAAAGCCGGGGACAACGCGAAATCGGCGCTCTTGGCGCGCGGCCTGTCGGAAATCGCGAGGCTCGGCACGGCGATGGGGGCCCGCATCGAAACGTTCTTCGGCGTCGCGGGCGTCGGCGACCTCGCCACCACCTGCTTCAGCCCCCACGGCCGCAATCGAACCTGCGGCGAGCGCCTCGGCCGCGGCGAAACGCTCGAACAGATCATGAAGTCCACCGCCTCGGTCGTCGAGGGCGTGCCCACCGCGAAGTCGATCAGAGCGCTGGCGCAGCGTCACAACGTCGATATGCCCATCTGCCGCGCGGTGCACGCCATTCTGTTCGAGGGACTCACCCCGCGCGAAGCGATCGCCAGACTCATGCGCCGCGAGCAGAAGGCCGAGCGCATCGGGTGATGGTCGTCGCCGACGTCGAAGCCCATGACCTGTCCAGCGAGAGCGTCACGTTAGCGCGCGCTTTGTGTTCTCAAGGTGTAGATGAGGTGGGCTCGTTGCTCCCTCGCCCGCAGGGCGCTCGAAAGTTGCCAGTGGCGCCGCGAGGCTTTGCGAGCAAGCTACTGGATCCCGGTGGTCCGCCTTCCATTCTCTTGTTTTTTCTGGTTTCTCCGCCCGGAGGGCGGACGTGACTTTCGTTCCCCCTTCGGGCGGGAAGCGGAAGAAGAAGAGTGCTTGAGTTTCCTCTCCAGGGGCTTGCGAAGCGCTGCGCGCCTGGCAACATTCGTGCGCCCTGCGGGCGAAGGGTCGTCACAGGTCTGCGTCTAATCCAGCGGATTGCGCACTCTGGGGCGACTCACATCGGTCCCGCGAAGCCGGGACGCAATGTGTGGCGCCCCGGAGAGAAGTTCGCGGCGTGCAAGGCCCCCGCTGCACTTAACCTGAATCCGCGGCTACCGGCATCCGCAATCGCCGCACGAACATCCGTCATCCAAACGGCGCTCGTACTCCACCGGCGAGCCGCGGCGGTCAAGCTCGACGCTACAGCATTGCTCAAGCACGCTTCGCAGTTTCTTTCTCGCTCGCTGCACGCGCGATTTCAAACCCGACATTGACATGCCGAGCTCGCGCGCGATGTCCGCCTGCGACTGGCCCGCCATATCGACCTGCTGCAGCAGCGCCCGTTCGTCGGCGTCGAGCGTCGCCAGCATCGGCTCCATGCAGCGCGCCAGGTCCGTGATGACGGTTGAATCGGCTGCGAACTCGTCGGCGATCGGCAACTCGTCCGGCAGTTGACCGGCCTTTCGAGCCGCTCGACCGCGATCGATGATCGCCCGCCGCGCGACGGTGAACAGCCACGCATGCACCGCCTCGTCGTCGATCGACGGCGCATGCTGGACAAGTTTGCTCAGCACTTCCTGCACGACGTCTTCGGCGTCCTGCTGAACCCGCACGCGCTTGCGCACGAAGCCGCGCAGGCGCGAGAGGAACTCATTCGTCAAGGTATGCGTGTTGATGACCATGCGTCATGTTCCGCAGCACAGCGCGGCCGGCGCCGCAGCGCCGCAACAGGCGGCCTTGGCCTGGCCTTCGCAGCAGGTTTCGCGGTCACAGCATTCTTCGGAATTCGCGGCGGACGCGCTCGATCGGGCGCTAAAGAATCGGCGCAGATTCTCGGGCAGCGTGAACGGTTCCTGGTGCGGCGCCGGTTGATCGATTCGGCTGAACTCGCGGAGCATCGCGTCGATGATCATCGCCTTGGGGGCTTCCGTGAATTCGCGCCCCTGCCAGACCCACACGCGGCAATCGACGCTGCAGGATGCGGCCCCCCCTCCAGCTCCCCCTCCAGCCGCCCCGCCGCAGAGTTCGCCGCAGTCGCCGCAGTTGCTTTCGCGCATTTGCGGCGCGATGTCGCGGCCGTTGATGCGGATCGTCGGCGAGGATGCGAACCGCAGCGCTTCGGCTTGCTCGGCGCTCGTGACGACCGTCTTGCGAACCCGCACATCGACATCGGCTTCGCGCAGGACGTGGGCAACGGTTGCAACGGCGTCTTCGAGGTTGGCGTCAGTTCGCGTGCAGCGTCCGCAGGTGGACAGGTCGAGCGCGAGCAGTTCGATGTCGAGCGTTCGCCGGGCTGTCGCTGCTTGTCGTTCGCCTGCCGCGCCGAGCATGACCGCGTGGCCGTTCTCGGACCTTCCGCAGCCGCAACAACTTGCCAAGGCAAGCATGACGGGAACATAGATGGCGCGCATGGATGTATCTCCCTGAGGTGGTGAATCGTAGATCATCACCAGGAGAGACGGACCAGCGGCGGACTGGACGCAGCGAAGACGCCAAGCGGCCGGCGGCGAAGCGCTGCAAAACGGTGGCACAGGCGTCCTCGCCTGTGATCGCTCCGTCAGCCTCAAGGGCTGACGGAGCGATACAGGCGGGCAACCAGTTCTCCAATTGTCAGGTGCCTTGAGCCTATTCCTCTCCGAACTTCGACTCGATGAGTTTGACGAGTTCCGCGATCGCCGGATCGGCGTCATCGCCCTCGGCGCAGATTTCGATCTTCGTCCCTTGCGTCGCGGCAAGCATCATCAGCTTCATCAGCGACTTGCCGTCGAGGATTTCCTGCTGGTCCGCCCGGCGGACGCAGACGTTGCAGGCGAAGCGGTTGGCGCACTCGGCGAACATCATCGCCGGCCTGGCGTGCAGGCCCAGCCGATTGATGATGGTCACGGTCGCAGCGGCCTTGGCCACGGGCGAGTTGCTCCTAGCGGGTGATGTATTGTGACAGGAATCGGGCGACCGTGCGCTCTTCGCGGCGTTCAACTCTTATGCGCGCTGAAACCCGGACGTTCGCGGACTCACGTCCGGCGTGCGAAGCCACCTGACTTCTGACCTCTGAGGTCACCGCACCGCGGTCTTGGCGTCGGCTTCTTCGAGCAGCGTCAGCACGTCCTCGACGGTGCTGGCCTGGCGCAGGAAGCGGCGGAAGGTTTCCTTCTGCAGGTTGCCGAAGATGGCTTCCATCGCATCGAGGTGGTCTTCCGGCCGGTTCTCCGGGCTGAGCAGGAGGAAAATGGAATAGACCGGTTCGCGGTCGAGAGCGTTGAAGTCGATGCCGTCGTGGCTGATGCCGATGGCGATGGCCATTTTGTCGATGGTGGCGTGCTTGACGTGCGGGACGGCGACGCCGTGGCCGAAGCCCGTCGAGCCGCGCTTCTCGCGCTTGATGATCGCGCTGATGAATTCGTCGCGCTCGGCCTCGCCGACGGTCCCGCTGGCGACGAGCGCGTCGATCAACTCCTTGATCGCGTCGTCGCGCGACCCGGCCTGGAGGTTGGTAATGATCGAGCGTTCGTCAACAATTTCTCGCAGTTTCATGTCGCTTCAATCCCGCTGGTCGGCGTGTGGTGCTTGTTGTCGCGCAGCTTGCTCTTGTGGTCGGTGATCAGGCGGCTGGCGCGATCGACGCTGAGGTCGATGCAGGCGTAGAGGTCGGTGTGGTCGCACTTGGCGATGAACGGTTCGTGGCGCTCGACGTCGGTGATGAGTTCCACTGCGTAGCCGTTCTTCACTTTCGCGATGATGATGTCGATCTGCTGAATTCTGTCAAAGAAGCGTGAAAGCTTCACGGCCTTCTTGTTCGCGTACTCCTCAATCGCGGGGGTCAACTCCATTTGTCGGCTGGTGATGTTGATCTGCATTCCTTCTCTCCAAAAGAAGTTGAGGATGATGGGATTCTAGCGTGCATCGCGTCCGCGGCGGGCGGGCGGGGGACCCTTGGCCAGGACGGCTTCCGATTCCTTGGTCCCGGCTCGGCCCTGGGCGGGCTGCCGATCGACCGTCGTCAAGATGGCGCCGGTGGGGGCTTCCAGCGCGACCCGCTGATGATCCGGCGCCAGCACCCCGCCGCTGACGACGAACCGGATCGCCTCTTCGACCGTCAGCGGCAACTCGATCACCTCGTTCCGCGGCACGGTGATCGTGTAGCCCGTGAAGGGCGTGGGGCTGCTGGGAATGAATATGGTGACCGCATCGCCCGCGTGTTCCGAAACGATGCGCAGCGCTGAACCCGTCATGAAGCCCAGCGACCAGATGCCCTTGCGCGGATACTCCACGACCACGACGCGGTTGAACTTGATCGGCTGCTCGTCGCTGAACAGAAAATCCACGATCTGCTTGACGTATGGATAAATCTGTTTGAAGACCGGGACGGTGGTGAGCAGTTGCTCCAGCTTTCGATACACGCGCCGGCCGAGGAACCCGCCCAGCAGGCGCCCAGCGAAATAGACCGCGAGAATGG
>CAZLDF010000065.1:0-2760 GCA_964558095.1 uncultured Isosphaeraceae bacterium
CCTTTGGGAGAGGGTTGGGGTGAGGGGCGCACATCCGGCAATTGCCGCGGGCCCCTTGCGAACGCAGCCTTGAGTTTCCGTCTTGAAATAGTTTCTAAACGCGGCACAGGCTGCTCGTCTGTGATCGCCGTCCTGCCCGAGCGGCGTCGCGCGACTCTTGGCGGCGAACGATCCCGCCGCTACGATCAGCGCGTGCAAAGAGAATCCGCCATGCGATGCATACTGCTTCCAATGATCGTTGCTGCGGCCGCGTTGTCTCTGGCTTCGTGTTCGACGGCCGAAGAGCACGACCCGCGCCCGGTGATCGTTCACACGCCCTTGCCGCTCGATCCGGCGCAGCCGATCGAAGTGAGCCGGTGGTGGTCCAACGGGGTGATGCTGCTGGAGTTGAACAACGACGCCAGCTATCGCTTGTATTCGGCCCTGAATCGCTACCAGTCGCCGCGGGAATTCGGGCGGTGGGACCGGTTGACGTACGCGTCGCTTCAGTTGCAGCCGTATGCGCCGCCCGCCTCGGCGCCTCGTCGGGCGCAGCTGCAGCGTGACGGCGACGCGGTTCAGCTTGTTCTGCCTGGCTTCTCGCTTTTCAAACCGCTTGAGCAGTTGCCGCCCGTGACCGAGGACTTGCTGCTGGGCACGTGGAGAGGTTCGCAGGGAATGCTGGAACTGACGAGCGAAGGTCAGTATCGATTCGCGCCTTCCACCACGAGCGCCTCGCCGATGTCCACGCACGTCGGCCACAGCGGAACCTGGCAGGTGCGCGGCGGCGAGCTGCTCCTGCAGCCGACGGCGAGCAACCTCGGCCCATTCGCTGTGCAGATCGAGAATGCCGATTCGGCGGAGCGGATCGCTCTGATCACCGACGGGCAGGCGATGCAGCGCGTCACCGACGAGATGAGCCGCTCGCCGCTGACGCGCAGCGAAGAATGATGGCGGAACGGATGAACAGCATCCAATGGATGATCCGCCGCTACACGAGCGCCGACGTTCAATTGAGCGCGGATGAGACCAAACTACTCGAACAACGGTGCAACGAACTTGCCACCGCTCATCAAGCCCGCTTCTGGATCATCATTGTGTTGACCGCGATCACATCCGCGCTGGCTGCCTTCGCGGGCGGACGCCTGCTCGGCCCATCTGTTGCTTCGCTCACCGGACTGGACGCGAAGTGGTGTCGCGCGGGAACGGCGATCATCTTCGCTCTCGTCTCAATCTGCATCTGGATGGCCATCTACACGCTCATGTACGTCCGCCCGCTTCGACGCGCGCTCTGCGAACTCGGCTACCATGTCTGCGTCCGCTGCGGCTACTGGCTCCGCGGTTTGGACGAGTCCATCACGCAGTGCCCGGAATGCGGTACGGGCCGCTAACTCCTGTCTGCTGATCCACCAGCGGGGCATGACGACTCCACTGAAGACTTCCCATGAACGAATCTGCCGAGCGACGTACGCAACTGCTCGCCGAATACCTTTCGGTCACCTCGATCATGTGCCCGAGTTGCCGCCACGATCTTCGCGGCTCATCGGGCGATCGCTGCCCCGAGTGCGGCGTGCCGCTGCACCTGCGCGTCGAAACGCGGCGCGCCGATACGAGCATATGGTGGTGGATGGGCGTGTTCGGGGCGGCCCTCGCGGGCATCATCAGCGGCCGGCTCGCGCTGGCGGCGCACGAAAAGGTCATCGCGCTCGTCGATAATCCGCAGCTTCCGATGTACGTCCGCGGCGGATTCTCGCCGAACTCTTCGCTCCCCAACTGGACGGGCGTTGTGACCCTCACGCTCCTGTGCCTGCTGTGCCTGGCCGCGCTGGGCTACCTGCTGGGCTCGCGACGGACCTTTGGACTTCTGCGGCTGCCGATGCGAATCGTGATTGGTGTCGTCTTCTTCGCGCTGCCGCTGATCGTGCTTGGCGTGGTGCGCGTGTACCTGTCGATGGCGGCGTGAGCGATTCGTCGCGAACGACGACGCCATCCTTCGCGGCGGGCTCGTCAAAGGGGTTCGACTGCGTACAATCCGCGATCGGCCGCGCCGGCGCTTCGCGCAAGTCTCACCGTGTTGCACGACCCAAGACGTCCTTCATGCCCACACGCAACTTCTCCATCATCGCCCACATCGACCACGGCAAGAGCACGCTCGCCGACCGGCTGCTGCAGGCCACGCACAGCGTGACCGATCGCGAGGCTCGCGAGCAGATTCTCGATGACATGGACCTGGAGCGCGAGCGCGGCATCACCATCAAGGCCTCCGCCGTGACCGTCAAGCACACCTACAACGGCGAGGAGTACGAACTCAACTTCATCGACACGCCGGGGCACGTCGATTTCGCCTATGAAGTTTCGCGGGCGCTGACGGCGTGCGAAGGCGCGCTGCTGGTGGTCGATGCGACGCAGGGCGTCGAAGCGCAGACCGTCGCCAACGCCTATCTCGCGGTGAACAACAACGTCGAACTGCAGCCGGTGATCAACAAGATCGACCTGCCCGCAGCCGACCCGCATCGCGTGGCCGAGGAAATTGAGCACGTCCTGGGCCTGCCCGCGGAGGACTGCATCTATTGTTCGGCGAAGACGGGCGAGGGAATCGCCGAGCTGCTCGACGTCATCTGCAAGCGCTTCCCCCCGCCGCGCGCCGCCACGACCGACAAGACGCGGGCGCTGATCTTCGACAGTCACTATGACGACTATCGCGGCGTGATCGTCTATTTCCGAATCTTCGACGGCTCGCTGAAGGTGGGCGACAAGATTCGCATGATGGGCACCGGACGC
>CAZLDF010000066.1:0-5950 GCA_964558095.1 uncultured Isosphaeraceae bacterium
CGCCCGTCGAAGACCTCAAGCCCGACGAGCTTGCGCTCCACAATCTCGCCGATCGGAATCGGCCCCTGTGGCGTCGAAATCAGCGCTCCGTACGGCTGGCACGCGTGCGGCTGCGGGTGCGTGTACGCATCGGTCGCGAGCACGCTGCGCCCCGTCTGCGGGTCGTTGATCCAGTGCCCCTGCGCGGGGCCGGTGATGCCGTAGGCCCAGTTCAAGCCCGTGTTGAACCACTGCGGCGAATTGGGCGCCGCCATCTGATTCAGCATCATGTACACCAGTTCGTCATAGAACGCCTGCGCGTCCTCAGCGGATTCGAAATAGCCGTGCGTTTCGCCCCACGCGCGCCAACACCCGGCCAGCCGGTGCACGACCTGCCGCACGGATTTCTCCGGGCCGGTGGTGGTGGGGGTGGGGGGGTTGGTACCCCGGCTCTCCGAGCCGGAATCGGTACCACGGCTCTCCGAGCCGCCGTCTTCCCGTACCTGCGAAGAGTCACTTCCGGTTCGGAGAACCGGGGTACCGGAATCGGTTCGGAGAACCGGGGTACCAGAATCGGTTCGGAGAACCGGGGTACCGGGCACGCCCGCCTTGCGGAAGTACTTGCTCACCATGATGTCGGTGGCAAGCTGCGACCAGCCCGCCGGCACTTCCGCATCGTTCATCTCGAACACGGTCGTGCCGTCGGCGTTGCCGATGCGGCTGGTCCGCCGCGACCACTCCACCGTGTCATAGATGTTCGTTCCTGCGGTCGTGAACCGACGTGCGATTTTCATAGAGGCCTGCTTTCGAAGTTAGAACTGCTCGATGTCCTTGCGTTGTAGGGTGCAACGAGATGCCGTCACTTTGCGCCAACGCCCTCGGAAAACTCTGCGGTCCCCTCCAGTCGCCTCGCCAGCCGGGGCAGCGAGGGAATGCAACTCTTGGCCGCCGCTGCGGAAGTTCGCAGCCTCGTTGCGCGTTCGCGGCCAGAGAGACCGCCGACTTCGTAGTCGTGCAGCAGTTGAGCGCTCTCGCTGAGCGCTGACGCGTCAATCTCATTTCGACAACTAACCCATCGGTTGTCCGTCGGCAAGACGTCCGCGCATACTTCGTCACAGATGAGAACCATCCACTCCTCCCGAAGAGTCCGCCTTGGAAATTTGCTCGGCCGCGTCGATTGTTCAGTCACGATCTAGAACTCCTAGCCAAACGATCAGTCCACCTTGGGTAGGACAAGCCCCGGCTGATCCTGGTACTTCCCCTTCTTGTCCGCGTAACTCACGGCACACACTCGATCCGCCTTGAGAAACACCATCTGCGCGATGCCTTCGTTGGCGTAGATCTTCGCGGGCAGTGGGGTGGTGTTGCTGATTTCGATCGTGACCTTGCCGCGCCACTGCGGTTCGAGGGGCGTGACGTTGACGATGATGCCGCAGCGGGCGTAGGTGCTTTTGCCCAGGCAGATCGCCAGCACATCGCGCGGGATGTCGAAGGTTTCGACGGTTTCGCACAGCGCGAAGCTGTTGGGCGGGATGATGACGTGGTCCTTGCCGGTCGTGCGCGTATCGACGGTGATGAAGTTGCGATCGTCGAAGTTCTTGGGATCGACGATGGACTGGCCGCCGTCGTGGGGCGCGTTGGTGAAAATCTTGAAGAGCCCGCCGACGCGCACGTCGTAGCCGTAAGAAGAGACGCCATACGACACGCGGCCGGGGCGCTTGATGTTGTCCTCGAAGGGCTCGATGCCGATGAGTTCGCGGATCTGGGTGTCGCAGAGAACGGTCATAAGGAGGTCCACCAAACTTCCCCCCCCCAGCTGCGTCGCCCGGCCTGCCTTTGGCGGGGGGCTCGCTCATCCACACGAGGCGTCAGAAACCTGCCCGGCCCGCCGGGGGGCGACTGGCGGGCTGCTCCCCCCGGACAAGCTGGGGGGGACGGGGACGGGGGGGGTCCGGGGAGCTTCGGTTGCTGACTGATGAAGCGGGCTATCGCTCCACCGTGATAATCGTACTACCACTAATTGTGTCTGCAAGCTTCTTCGGCCCACAATGTTGGGTTTTCGTGAAGATTGCTGTAACCAGCGGTGCGACAGCAGGTTATAGGACGCCGCCCAGCGATGCCAGCCGCAAGGAGTCGTGTGGAGAACCTTTCAGGGGCTGCCGGTTGCGCAACATCTTGTGGGCCAGGCGGCGGATGTGTGCTTGCTGACGGCGGGGGCGGCCGGGAGGGGTCGCCGACTGGTGGCCCGCTATGCTCATCGGGAATGCTCGCCGCCGCGGAAATCCTCGAAGGCCTGACCGACGCCCAGCGCCAGGCGGTTTCGCACATCGACGGCCCGCTGCTGGTGCTCGCCGGTCCCGGCTCGGGCAAGACCACGGTCGTGACGCGCCGCGTGGCGAACCTGATCGCCAACGGCATCCGCGCGTGGCAAATTCTCGCGCTGACGTTCACCAACAAGGCCGCGGGCGAGATGCGAGAGCGCATCGAGCGCATCGTGCCGGAGAACGTGCCGGGCCGTCGCGGCCTGACGGTGATGACGTTCCACTCGTTCTGCGCGCGGCTGCTGCGCCGCTACGCGCAACATGCGAATCAGTCGGAACGGTTCACGATCTATGACAGCGGCGATCAGCGCGACGCCGTCAAGCAGGCCATCGCCGCGGCGGAGCTGAGCAGCCGCAACTGGACGCCCGCGTCGGTGGCGCACGCGATCAGCCACGCGAAGAACCACCTGATGACGGCGGACGATTACGCCGCCGCCGCGTCGGACTTCTACACCAAGTCGATCGCGAAGGCCTACCGCGCGTATGAGAAGATACTCAAGGCCAATGATGCGCTGGATTTCGACGACCTGCTGCTGGTGACGGCGCGCCTGCTCAAGGAGAATCAGCAAGTCCGCGAGGAAATGCAGTCGCGATATCAGTATCTTCTGATCGACGAATACCAGGATACGAACCACGCGCAGTTCATCATCGCGCATTCGCTGGCGCTGGCCCATCAGAACATCTGCGTTGTGGGCGACCCTGACCAATGTCTCCCTGCCGGCTCGCTCGTGCACACCACACGAGGCCCGATCGCCATCGAGTCGATCGTGAAGGGTGATGCGGTTCTCGCCGCGAGCGGTTGGGGTGCAACCGGGTCGTTTCCGGTCGATCGCGTGTTCGGCCGAAGCTATTGCGGCCCGATGATCAGCATCACGACGGAGAGCGGAGCGCACCTGCGCGGCACGCCGAATCACATTGGGTTTGCTCGACTTCAACCCGATGCAGGCATGTTCTACACGTACCTGATGTGGAAGCGCAACGTCGGGTACCGCATCGGAATCACGCGCGGCGTTCGCACCAGCAAGGATGGAGCGATTCTCTCTGGATTGCAGGTGCGAACGAACCAGGAAGTGGCCGATGCCGTCTGGATTCTCAAGTCAACACGCGACTCGGCTGAAGCGCGTTATCTCGAACACATGTATTCAGTCCGTTATGGCATTCCCACGATGGTGTTTTTCGTTCGCGGACGCCGAATGGACATGGAGCAGGACTGGATCGACCGACTGTACCGTGAAACGGACACCGAGTCGGGCGCCGCTCGACTGATGCAGGATTTGCGAATCGATCGGCGATTTCCACATCATCGCCCAGGCGCGGTGACCCGCAACGGCTGGTCTCGGCGATTCGTCCAATTCACGGTCTTCGGCGATAACAGACCCCACACGCTGCGCCCGTGGCACGAACATCGAGTCCAGCTCGTCACCAGCGACGGGCTGCTTCGCGATCGCGCGTCGAGCGCGGGTCTGCGCACGCGAGACGGGAACAAGGGAACATGGCGCATCGAAACCTCGCGCAAGGACTACGACGCCGGGATGCAGTTGGCACAATCGATCGCAGACCTATCCGAGGACATCGAAATCGTGACGCGCGCACGCCTGACGGAGGACAAAGCGTTCCCGTTCATGCCGCTCAGTCACTTTCAACCGGGAATGATCGTCCCAAGAAGCGACGGGCAAGCGATTGTGGAAGATCGCATCGAGCAGGTTGAGTGGAAAGAATACGACGGCATGGTGTATGACCTCTCCGTGCCGCACGCTCGTAACTATGTTGCCGGCGGCATTGTCGTCCACAACTCCATTTACGGTTGGCGCGGCGCCGACATTCGCAACATCCTCGAGTTCGAGGGGCATTATCCCAATGCGACGATCATTCCGCTCGGCCAGAATTTCCGCAGCACGGCGCATATTGTCGCCGCGGCTGCGGGATTGATCGAGCACAACGCGCAGCGCAAGCACAAGAAGCTGTTCACGGAATTGCCCGAGGGCGTCAAGCCGATCGTGTACGCCGTCGCGGACGAACACGCCGAGGCGGAGCTGATCGCCGACGAGTGTCAGCGGCTGCACGAAGAGGACGGCGTGGCGTTCCGCGAAATGGCGGTGCTATATCGCATCAACGCGCTCAGCCGCGTGCTCGAAGACGCCTTCCGGTTGCGGCACATTCCATATGTCATCGCGCGCGGCACGGCGTTCTACGACCGCAAAGAGGTCAAGGACGCGGTCTCGTATCTGCGAATCCTCGCGAACCCGAACGATGAAATCGCGCTTCGCCGCATCATCAACGAACCCACGCGCGGCATCGGCAAGACGACGCTGGACAAGATCGAACTGCTCGCAATCGACCGGCAGATGCCGTTCTGCCAGGCGATGCGGCACGCGCAGCATGCGCCGGGCATCACGGCGCGCGCCGCCACGGCGGTTCGCAAATTCACCGCGATGCTCGACGGATGGCGCACCTTCATGGCCGCCCCCCCCTTGCCAGGGCAGGCGTCGGGCGACTGCCTGGCTGTGCTGGTCGAGCGCGTGCTGCGCGACAGCGGCCTCGAAGCCATGTACCGCACGAGCCAGCTCGAAGAGGACGAGGAGCGACTGGAGAACCTCAACGAACTTGTGAGCGCCGCGGCGGAGTTCAGCTTGCACGCCGATGACGAGCGCGATCGCGAGCCGACGCTCGAAAACCTGCTCGCCGCGTTCCTGGAATCGATCGCGCTGGTGAGCGACGCCGACGCGATCGACCCGGCGAAAGGCGCGGTGACGCTGATGACGCTGCACGCGGCGAAAGGTCTGGAGTTCGACGTCGTGGCGATCGCCGCGCTGGAGGAGGGCCTGCTGCCGCACAGCCGCGCCGCGGAAAGCGACGCCGAGCTCGAAGAGGAGCGGCGGTTGTGCTTCGTCGGCATGACACGCGCGCGCCGACGATTGCTGCTCACGAGCGCTTCGATCCGCACGCATCGCGGCATCCGCGAGCGCACGATTCCCAGCAAGTTTCTGCGCGAGCTGCCGGAAGCCGCTGTCGAATTCCACGACTTCGCGGGCTTCGGCGGCGATCCATCGTGGAGCGAAGGTGGATACGACCAGACGCGATCGAGCTCGCGCAGCGGCGGCGATCGGGAGGGTAGTTACAGCGGGTATCGATCGTCGTTCGCGAACGAGTGCGGCGACGCCTACCCGGTCGGAAGTCGCGTGCGGCACCCGAAGTTCGGCGTGGGCGTCGTCGAGGCCTATACGCCGCGAGCAGCCGGCTCGGCGGCGCGCATCGCGTTCAAGAGCGTGGGCGTGAAGACGCTGATTCTCGAGTACGCGAAGCTCACGCGCGTCGATTAATTGACGACATAGTGGCGCAGGCGTCCCGCCTGTGATCGGCTCTTCGGCCTCAATCGGAATGGCAGTGGCACAGGCGTCCCGCCTGTGATCGGCTCTTCGGCCTCAATGGCCGCAGAACCGATGGCGGGCGTGCAATGGCGCCGTTTGCAGCGAGTGCATCATCGCCGGTCATACAATCCGCGCTGCATGCCGCTCGACATCACTCAACTCACCAGTCGAATTCTCGACCGTTGCCGCGAGCTCGAATTCGCGATGGCGGGCATCGTGCCGGCGTCGCCGACTCGCCGTCAGCGCGAGCTGCGCGCGTGGCTCGCGGCGGGCAAGCACGGC
>CAZLDF010000067.1:0-3143 GCA_964558095.1 uncultured Isosphaeraceae bacterium
TCGCCAACCGCTTCGGCACGCATTCGTCAAGCAGCAGACGCACGTTGAATCAGCGAATCCTTCGCGAGCTCCAGCACGGCGATGGCGTGTTCGCGGCTCACAGTGGGAAAATCTTCCAGAAATTCATCAAGCGTCCCTCCCTCCTCCAGGTAATCGATCAGCGTCTGCACCAGAACTCGCGTGCCGGCGAAAACCACCGATCCGCTCATGATCTTCGGGTTGCTGCTGATGAGAGGAGACGGAATCGTCATTGGGATTGCTCCGTAACGAGAAGGTTCGCGTCAACAGTATATGCCGTCACTGCCGGCGCTTCACCGTCGCCGCGTGTTGCCGTTGTCCATGTCGGACATGATGAGCCAGCGTCCGTCGGCGTCCCGAACGAGCGTCAGCGTGAACTTGCCGGGATCGGCGAAGGTCGGCTCATGCGCGTACTCGCCGATGACGAAGCCGATGTCACCTTGTTGCGCCCACGCCAGCGATCGCAGGTGAAGCGGACTTCCTGCTCCGGTGTAATGCTTCAGGATGTTGTCGCGCCCGCGAACGGGCGGATGGCCGCTGGGCAGGACGAAGCCGTCCACCGCGAAGAGAGCGGCAAGCGCCGCGGCGTCCTTGTTCGTCCACGCGGTTTCATAATCGCGCAGGACGCGCGCCATTGACGGCGGCATCGCAGCAGCGCCGCTCCTCACGGCGGAGCCGCGCTGCTGCGTGCAGGCGCTTGCGACGCACGAGCACGCAACCAGAAGGGCACTGAGCCGTCGCGCGTTCATCGCTCATCGCGTCCCGCCTTGGCCAGTTCAAGGTACGTGCGATACGTCGGCCGCGAGAGCAGCTTGTTCTGAATGATGTGGATCGCCGAGGCGACTTCCTGCGCGTCCATCGAGTGGAGTTCCGGCAGGGCGAAAAACGCGCCGGCCGTCTTCGCTGCCAGCTCCCAGCAGTCAGCTTCGCCGTCGGTCATGCCGGCCGCCAGGACGAAGCCGCGGTCGGCGCCGCTCCGCTCCTCCTGCGCCGACACGGAAGAAAAAGGAATCGCAGCGCTTGCGCCGGCCGCAGCGGCAAGTTGCAAGGCGTGGCGCCGAGTCACTTCACAGGTCATTGGCATACTCATACTCCCGTCGCTCGGTATTCAAGACGCCTGGCGGGCGACCCGTCGTCGTTCGCGCCGATCGCCCACGCAGCGCCGGTCATCGATACTTGTCCGCCACATCTTCCAGGCGCCGCCGCGCGCCGCGATTCTCCGTCGAATCGATTTCTCGCTGGATCACGCCCAGGACGTGGCGCCGCCCGAACGCCGCCGCCAGATGCGGCGCCAGCCGCTCGATGTCGTGAATGGCGACGCTGGAGCGAATGGCCGCCTGCAGGAGGAGCAGGTCATCCTGGCTCATCCCTCGGCCCAAGCGCGGCGACATGAGGTGCCACAACATGCTTTCCATTCGCTCCGTTCGATAAGGCAGCACCCGCCACGCCTCCATGAACGCCGTGGCGTCTTCCATCCGCATGAGCATAGGCAGGACGTGCGGCGCCGCTTTGCGCCGCGCCGCCTCGTTGCCGGCGAGCGTTCGCCAGAACTGGCTGCCCACGTCGTCGCGCCCGAGCATGCTCAGCACCCGCATCGCCTGTCCGGCCGACTCGCCGGATGCGTCTTCGCTCGCCTGGCGCATCCACTCCGCGAGTTTCGATCGCAGATCGACGGCTCCGTCGGCCGCATCGACCGGCCGCTCGACGCGCGTGGACGGCAGCGCCTGCGGCGACACGATCACCATGAACGGGTCGCCGAACGTGTTGATTTTCCACGGCACGGCGAAGTGGCCGTCCCAGTGACGAGCCGCGATCAGAAACGGCACGCCGCCCACCAGTCTGCTTGCCAGCGGCTGCGGCGGCACGAACGCGCCGAGGTAGGGCTCGTGCGCGGATCCGACGTACGCGTACACGCCGTGATCGAGCCAGCGCCCGCCGACGGTCGCCGTCGAATCCGGCGCTGTCATCGACCAACTGTGCAGGAGGTGAAGCACCGCGGGCTTGTGCAGCACGGGCACGTCGGCGGCGGTGGCGCGCCCGCCGCGCAGATTGAAGAAATCCTTGCCGCCTGCCGAGTTCATCAACACGGCGCCGGTGGAGAGGCCGCGCTCGATGAGGTTCGCCCATCCCGCTTCCGACGCGCGCTCATCGCTGTAGTCGTTCGTGATGAACCCCTTGGCCTGAAGCAAGTCCGCGGCCGCTTGCGTGCTGTACAAGCTCCAATCGCCCCCCGACTGATAGGTGTTCACCAGCGTGACGTCGAGCGGTCTTAGAAAGAGCGAGCACATGGCGACGTAAGCGCAGCGGTTCTCGCCGCCGAAGATCCACCCGGTGTAGGCGTAACGCTCGCCGCCGGCGCGACGGCCGAGATAGTCGGTGATCGCAACCGGGCCGTCGGAGTTCGCGCCGGCGATGGAAAGCCGCTGTTCCGCCGGCGGAGTGACATCGACTTTGCCCGCGATGTCGCGGCAAATGGTGATCGTGTCGATGCCTTCGCCCAGGTTCCCGACGCTGTACCCAGCGCCGTTCACTGCGTGATCGACGGCGGCGCGCAGCGCCCGCGCCTGCTCGGCGTCGAGCGTGCCGCCGGCGCGCCCGAAGCGGCCGTCGAAGAACGCCAGCGGCTGCCCGCGACCGGCGGCAAGCGCGACCGCGGCCGTCCAGGCGCCGTCGCGAATTGAGGTGACCACCACGCCTGCCGGCGAGAAGCGTTGCCGCGCGAAGGCGGCTTCGACGGTGTCGGCTTCGGGATCGCCGCCCCATGCGGACACGACGACGTCGCGCAACTGTGCCTGCGTGGGCTCGCGCGACTCCCCCGCCATTGGTTGGCGCTGGACGATCTGCTTCGGCGCGAACGCACGAATGAACATCGGCGCGTAGTCGTCGTCATCGAACAGGACGGGCCATCGCCCTCGCGGCGACCACTTCGCCAATTCATCCAGATAGGTCGCCGCGTCGGGAACCAACACCACGCGATCGACGACGGGAAACGCCTGCGAAACCTGCATCGAGTGCACGCCCAACCGAACGGGCCAGGGCAACGACTGCTGAGTAGCCGCGGGTTCCTGGTCGCGGGCGCTCGTGGAGACCTGATCATGCGCTGAACCAGCGACGGGGGATGCGAG
>CAZLDF010000068.1:0-5595 GCA_964558095.1 uncultured Isosphaeraceae bacterium
TCAGCCGACTGACTCGAAGTCAGAAACGAATGGCCGAGCGACGGGGACCGCTGGCTCATCGGCCGAACCCATCGGCTCAATGAGCGAAAGCGAGAACGCAACACCGAAAACCCAAGGCCGACCCGCTGAGTCTCCACTCTCAGCCGCTGAATTCGCCGTCTCAGCCCGGGACTACATCAAGGGAAACCGGCAAGGGGCGCAGTGGAGCGGGCGGGTGCGCAAGTGCTGCCGGATGGATGGGCATTGCTGCGGGAAGAATGGGCAATAATGCCGAAACGAGGGGCAATGCTGCTGGCATGGCACGCCGGGAAACCCGGATGGCACGAAGGGAAGTCTGGCCGGAGCGAAGGGAACGCCGGAGGGCAGGAAGTGAAACTTGTAGGTTGCGTCCGCTTCTTTGGGCGATTGCAGTGGAACCCACAATCGGGAACGATCGCGAGACCGCCACGGGTCCGCTCAGAGCAGCGGACCCATGCCACACCGAGACGGGCCACCCGCCGATGCGCTGCGGCCGAAGCGGAACTATCGAATCTCGTCATGGTCCGGGCCGCCCGGCGGTTCCAGGATGCGCTCGAGTTGCGAAATCAGCGGCGGCAGATTCAGAACCACGATGTCCCAAAGCACATCGAGGTCCACTTCGTCGTAGCCGTGGATCAGTCGATCGCGCGTACCTGTGATCTTCGACCAGGGAATCTCAGCATTCTGTGACCGTCCTTCCGCCGACACGCGGCGCGCGGCTTCGCCGATGACTTCGACCGCGCGTGTCAACGCAAGTTGAAGCATTTCGTCGGTATCCAGTTCCTCGCGAGTCCGGCCGGCGGCCAGCCGGCGCGCGGTGCGGGCATAGTCCAGCATGTGGCGCACCGCCACCGAATCGTCACGCCGCGACATACAACTCCCTTGCTTCCCGCATCACTTCATCACGGAAATACTTGCTGAGGAATCCCCGGGTGTTCATATCCACCTTTCGCCCCAGTATCGCCGAGAGTTCATCCTGCATCCCAAAGAAGTCCCACCCCGGCGTCGCCCCCGGTTCGAACTCCACCAGCACGTCGATGTCGCTGTCCGGCGTGAAGTCGTCGCGCAGGATCGAGCCGAACAGCGCCAGCCGGCGGATGCGATGCCTGCGGCAGAACGCTGCGATTTCCTCGCGCGGGATGTCGATGCCGTGGAGCTGCATGATGCGGGGATTGTATCTCGACGATTATTGATGTGAATCCAGAGCCGCGACCGGCAGGGAGCGGACTCCTTCAGAGTCGAGTGTGGAAACGACCGGTCTTTCCTCGGATGCACCCGCGTCAGCTCCGCTCGCTCCCGCTCGCGGCTCTGATGGTGTTTCGCCTACACGTTGAAGTACTTCGCCTCGGGGTGGTGCACGATGATTGCGCTCGTGCTTTGTTCCGGGTCGATCTGCCAGTTCTCCGTCAGCACGCAGCCGATGCGCTGGGGGTGGATGAGCTTGAAGAGTTTGTCCTGGTCGGACATGTCCGGGCAGGCGGGGTAGCCGAAGCTGTAGCGGCTGCCGCGGTATTTCTGGGTGAAGAGTTCGCGAATCCGGGGCGAGTCTTCGCCGCCGATGCCGAGTTCAGCGCGCATGCGTTTGTGCCAGAGTTCTGCGAGGGCTTCAGCGCATTCGACGCCCATGCCGTGCATGTAGAGGTATTCGGTGTATTCGTTGCGCTCGAAGAGCTGCTTGGCGCGGTGGCTGACTTCGACGCCCATCGTGACGCAATGGAAGCCGACGACGTCTTTCTCGCCGCTCTCGACGCTGCGGAAGAAGTCGCTGATGCAGAGGCGCTGGCGTTTGTCCTGTCGCGGGAAGTGGAAGCGTTCGATCTCGCGATCGTGGTCTTGCGGGTCGTAGATGACCAGATCGTTGTCGTGACTGTTGCACGGGAAATAGCCATACACCACCTGCGGCCGGAGAATCTTCTCGTCGCGGCACTTGGCCTTCATGCGCTCAAAGATTGGCTCGACGACTTCGCGCTGGTTCTTCTCGAACTGTTCCGCGGTCATCGAGCCCTTCTTGAAGCCCCACTGGCCGCGGAAGAGCGCGACGGTGTTGATGTAGGGATAGACCTCGTCGAGATCGACGTTCTCGACGAGGCGATCGCCCCAGAAGGGGGGGGAGGGAATCGAGACGTCCGTCGCGACAGAAGAACGCTCTTTCACGGCGATGCGCGATGCGCCAACATCGGCGTCGCCGCCTGCCCCCCCTCGTTTGGCCTGCATCGCCGCGACCTTCTCTTCGGAATCGGCGCGCTTCTCCAGTCGATCCGCGATCTCTTCGTCGATGTCGCGCAGGTTGCCGTGGGCGAGGCAGTCGCAGATTCGCAGGCCTTCGAATGCGTCCCGGCCGTAGTAGAGTGAGCCCTTATAGATGCCGCGAAGGTGCGATTCGGCGTAGTGGCGGGTCAGCGCAGCGCCGCCGACGAGAACGGGGACGTTGATCTGCATCGCGTTGAGTTCGTGGAGGTTCTGCTCCATCACGCCGACAGACTTGACCAGCAGGCCGCTCATGCCGATGGCGTCGGCGCGGCTGTTCTTGAGCGCATCGACGATCTGAGTGATGTGCTGCTTGATTCCGAGGTTATGGACGGTGTAGCCGTTGTTTGTGAGGATGATGTCCACGAGGTTCTTACCGATGTCGTGGACATCGCCCGCGACTGTCGCGAGGACGATGGCGCCTTTGCTGGAACCATTGGCCCCCCCCAACTTCTCCATGTGCGGTTCGAGATAACTGACGGCCTTCTTCATGACTTCCGCGGACTGGAGCACGAAGGGAAGCTGCATTTGTCCGCTGCCGAAGAGTTCGCCGACGACCTTCATGCCTTCGAGCAGGTGCTCGTTGATGATTTCGAGCGCGGAATAGCGTTCGAGCGCGACATCGAGGCTGTCGTGCAGGTGCTCCTGCTCGCCGTCGATGATGTGCCGCTGCAGGCGATCTTCGAGGGAGAGTCTTTCGAGCGCGATTCGCGGCTGCCCTGCGGCGTCATCCGGGAAGAGGCCGATGTAGTGCAGAAGGGGATCGAAATCCTCCGGTTGACCTGCGGGTCGGTTCGCGCCGCGCTGATCGAAGATCAGCCACTGCGCGGCTTCCCAGTGTTCATCGTCGATCTTCGTCCGCGGCAGAATCTTGCTCGCGTGCACGATCGCAGCGGTGAGACCTCGCTGGCGCGCCTCGTGCAGAAACACTGAATTGAGCACGGCGCGGGCGGCGGGTTTCAGGCCGAAGCTGATGTTCGAGAGTCCAAGGATGATGCCGCAATTGGGCAGATGCTCGTGAATGAGGCGGATGCCTTCGAGTGTGTCGAGGCCGAGTTTGCGATCGTCTTGGTTGCCGGTGGCGATGGTGAAGGTGAGCGGATCGATGAGCATGTCGCGCTCGTCGAGTTCCCATTTGTTCGTGAACAGGTCGTGCATGCGCAGGGCGATTTCGAGTTTGCGTTGCGCGGTCTTCGCCATGCCCGCCTGCGGGTCTTCATCGATGGTCAGCGCGACGCATGCGGCGCCGTATCGTTTGAGCAGCGGGCAGACATCGTTGAAGCGCTTCTCGCCGTCTTCGAGATTGATGGAGTTGACGATGCACTTGCCGCCGGCGAGCTTGAGCGCAGCTTCAATCACGGGCGCTTCGGTTGAATCGACCATCAGCGGCACGTTGACCTGGCGAACGTAGCGCGAGACGACGTGTCGCATGTCACTGACGCCGTTGCGGCCGACGAAATCGACGCAGACATCCAGCAGGTGCGAGCCGTCGCGGACTTCCTCGCGCGCCATCGACACCAGGCCGTCCCAGTCCTCTTCATCGAGCATGCGCTTGAACTTGCGCGAGCCGTTGGCGTTGGTGCGCTCGGCGACGATGAGGAACGAGGCGTCCTGCACGAACTCGACGTAGCCGTAGAGACTGGAGCAGCCGGACTTCTGCAGCGTGACATCGCGCGCGATGGGGGTGCGCACCCCGATGCGCTGCGCGAGTTCGTGGATGTGCTGCGGCGTCGTGCCGCAACAGCCGCCGACGGCGTTCACGCCGAACTCGTTGACGAAGCGTTCGAGCGACTCGGCGAATGCGCCGGCGGCGAGCGGGAAGCGAGTCTTGCCTTCGATCATCACCGGCAGGCCGGCGTTGGGAATGACGGAAATGAAGCGATCCCAGTGCTTCGACAGGTAAGCGATGTGTTCCTGCATCTCCGTCGGGCCGGTGGCGCAGTTCAGGCCCAAGCAGGAGATTGGGAACATGCGCAAGGCATTGACCGCAGCGCCGATTTCCGTGCCCAGCAGCATCGTGCCGGTGGTTTCGATCGTCACGCTGACGAAGATGGGAATGTCCTGCGGCGACTTCTTGCGCTCGCTCAGCGCATCGAGGCACGCGTTGATGGCGCACTTGACCTGGAGGAGGTCCTGGCAGGTTTCGATGATGAAGGCGTCGGCGCCGCCGTCGATCAGCCCCCGTGCCTGCTCGGCGTAACTGTCGAGCATTTTCTCCCACGTCGTCTGGCCGAGCGTGATGAGCTTGGTGCCGGGGCCCATCGAACCGATGACGAAACGCGGCTTGTCCGGCGTCGAATGGTTGGCGCACGCTGCACGAGCGATCTCAGCAGCGCGCTTGTTGATGTCGTACGTCCATCCGACAAGTTCATCATCGAACTCGGCGAAGACGAGCTTGTTGGCGCCGAAGGTGTTGGTCTCGACGACATCGGCGCCGACCTCGAGAAACGATTCGTGAATGCTCTGGACGATGTCGGGCCGACTGCGGCAGAGGACATCGACGCAGTTCTCCCGGCCGAGGTAGTCGCGCTCGACATCGAGGTCCATCGATTGGACGGTCGCGCCCATCGCGCCGTCGAAGACGATGACTCGCCGCCTCATGAGGTCGAGCAGGGATCTGGACATGGAGAGCATCGTACCCCGCGGCCGGCGGCTTTCAACCGTGCATCCGGATTCATGGATGAAGCCAGGTTCATTTGCATCGGAGGCGGCTGTAACGCACTCTGGTTATCATCCAGCCGCACCCATCCCGCGCCCGCGGCGGCCGCTACAGCCCTCAAAGACACGTGACCGACATCTGCATCGACATTCAGGGCGTCAGCAAGTCCTTCGGCAAGACCCAGGCCGTGCGGGACCTCGACCTGCAGGTGCCGCGGGGAAGCCTCTGCGGCTTCCTGGGGCCCAATGGCGCGGGCAAGAGCACCACCATCCGCATGATCATGTCGATCATCTACCCCGATAAGGGGCGGATCGAGGTGCTGGGTTCCAGCGCGCTGAAGAACAAAGATCGCATCGGGTACCTGCCGGAAGAGCGCGGCGTGTATCGCAAAATGCGCGTCGTCGATTTTCTGGCATACATCGCTCGGCTCAAGGGTGTTTCGTCGCCGGGCCTTGCCGACGACGTGCTGCGGTGGCTCGAACGCGTGGACCTCGCCGACGTCGCGCGCAAGAAGTGCGAGGAGCTGAGCAAGGGCATGCAGCAGAAGGTGCAGTTCCTCGCCGCGATCATCCACGACCCGGAACTGATCATCCTCGACGAACCGTTCAGCGGGCTCGATCCCGTCAACGCGGAGTTGCTGCACGAACTAATCAAGGACATGAACGAAGCGG
>CAZLDF010000069.1:0-5234 GCA_964558095.1 uncultured Isosphaeraceae bacterium
CGCTATCGCGATTCACTGAGCAATCAGCACAGCGCGCTGATCGATCAGCGGTTCCTCACCGCCGTCGAAACGCTGCAGAACGAACTGACGGACAACGACCTTTCCAGCGTGCTCAGCAGCTTCTTCAATTCGTTTTCGGAACTGGCGAACAACCCGCAGGACAGCGCGACGCGCTCGCTGGCGATTCAGCAGGGCGTGACGCTGGCGGGGCGATTGCAGGACATCCGCCGCGATTACGCGGCCGTCATCGGCGAGATCGACCGGGAAATCTCGGCGTCGGTGAGCGACATGAATCGCCTGCTCGATGAAATCGCCACGGTCAACGCGCAGATCGTCACGGCCGAGGCGGGCGCCGGCGAAGACAGCGCGCTTCGCGATCAGCGCGATCTGCTGATCGACGAATTGTCGCACTTCGTCGAAGTCGATGTCATCGAGCACGACAACGGCGGCGCCGACGTGCTGGTGAATTCCATTCCCGTCGTCCTCGCCGGCGGCAGCCGCGGCATCAACATTCGCGTGCGCACCGAGAACGACGCGACCGTCATCGACATCCGCGTGGCGCAAGATGGAACGATCCTCGATATCAATTCCGGGCGCATGGGCGGCCTGCTGCGCCAGCGCGAAGAGACCGTCAACCCCGTCATCGACCAGCTCAACACCTTCGCCGGCCAGCTGATCCACCAGGTCAACCGACTGCACTCGCAGGGCCAGGGAACGACGGGACATGAATCCATCGTCGGCACGTACATCAACAACGACACCACGGCGAACCTCAACGCCTCGGCGACGGGATTGCCCTTCACCATCGACAACGGCAGCTTTATGCTGCACGTGACGAATAAGCAAACCGGCCTGCGCACCACGCACCAGATCAACGTCGATGGCAACGCCGATTCGCTGGATGATCTGATCAACCGGATCAACGCCGCGACGGGAACGGTGACGGCGGGGCTGGGCCTGGGCAACGTCCTTACGCTCGATGCGGCGGACGGTTACGAGTTCAGCTTTTCCGACGACAGCAGCGGCGCTCTGGCGGCCCTGGGAATCAACACGTTCTTCGAGGGCAGCAACGCGTCGGACATTCAGGTGCGCCAGGAGCTGCGCGACAATCCGTCGCTGCTCGCAGCCGACAGCGATCACGTCAGCGGTTCGGGTTCGAACGCCGTGACGATCGCGAACCTGCAGGACGCGGCGATCGAGGGCCTGGGCGGCGCGACGTTGCGCGAATACTGGCAGAACGCGGTGAACTCGCTGGCCGTCAAGGCCAACGCCGCCAACGCCTCGGTGCAATCGACGCAGCTTGTCAGCGAAAGCCTGAACGCGCAGATCCAGGCCGTGTCGGGCGTGTCGCTCGACGAAGAGGCCATCAACCTGATGACGTTCCAGCGCCAGTACCAGGCGGCGGCGCGATTCATCACGGTCATTGACGAGATGCTCCAGACGCTCTTGAGCATCGCGTAGGCGGATTCGGAATCACGCCGGACCTGAGTCTTGGGGGGGCGAAGGTCCGGGTTGATTTGGTGATTTGGTGATTGAGACGACGTCATGAGCACGATTCCATCCAACATCGCACGTGTGCCGCTGAGCCTTTCCAATCAGGTGATGCTGGGCTCGCTCCTGCGCACGCAGCGAAGCCTGCTCAACACCGAGCTTCAGCTTGCTTCGGGCCTGCGTGTGATGCGGCCGTCGGACGATGCGATCTCGGCGAGCGCAATCAGCGTGCTCGACGACGTGATCGAGCGCCGCGATCAGCGTATGCGCAACATGAACCACGGCGAGAGCGTGTTGAACAACATTGATGCCGCGCTCGCCGACGCCTCGGAGATCGTGCTCGAAGCCAAGGGCATCGCGTCGAGCCAGATCGGCGTGGGTAGCACCGCCGAGACGCGCGAGAACCAGGCCACCGTCATCGACGCCATGCTCAACGAGATGTATTCGATCGCCAATCGTCAGTATCAGCGCATTCACTTCTTCGGCGGATCGAGCACCGCCGAAGCGCCCATGCAGCAAATGCTCGGCGGGATTCGCTACGCGGGACAGGGCGAAGGCATCGTCAACGACCTCGGCGTGTCACTGCCCTTCCCGATCACCATGTCCGGCGAGCAGGCGTTCGGCTCGCTCAGCAGCCGCGTGCAGGGCGACCGCGACCTCGACCCGACGATGGTTTCTGATACGCGATTGACCGATCTGCTCGGCGCCAAGGGGTTGGGCGTTCGCATGGGAACGATCAACGCCGACATCGGCGGCGTCGATGTCGAAATCGACCTGACAACCGCGCACACGATCGGCGACGTGGTGTCCATGATCGAAACCGCGCTGCAGACCGTCGATCCCGGCGCGACCGTGGCGATCGATTCCGCGACGAACAATCGCATTGCCGTGACGCCCAGCGCCGGCGTGGACATCACCTTCAGCGACATCGATGCGGAAGCGATGGCGGCGGACCTCGGCATCGACACGACGTTCACCGGCGGCGCTACGACCGCGGGCAGCGACCTCAACCCGCTGCTTACCGAGCAGACGTTGGTGTCAAGCCTCACGGGCGTGACCAGCCCGCTGGGCACGGTTCGATTGAGCAACGCCGGCCAGACGCGCGACCTCGATCTCTCCGCGGCGAACACCGTGCAGGACATCATGAACGCGGTTGCCGGCTTGAACATCGGCATCCGTGTCGAAATTGCGGACACCGGCGACCGCCTGAACTTCATCAACGAACTGTCCGGCGGAACCGCGGGGGGCATGAGCGTCGGCGAAGTGGGCGGCGGCAGCACCGCGTCCGAACTGGGCGTGCGCTCCCTTACAGGCTCGACGCTGCTGGAGGATTTCAACAACGGCCTGGGCGTGTCGATCCGCGACGGCAGCGTCGATCCAATCACCGGCGCGCCGGACCCGGCGGAAGACTTCGATTTCCGCATTACGCTGAAGGATGGCCGCACGATCGACGTCGATCTGCCCGGCGACGCACAAACGGTGCAGGACGTGCTGGACGAGATCAACGCGGCGGCGGCCGCTGCGGGCGTGACCGTGCCGGGCGAATTCGAGGCGGCCCTGGCGTCGGATGGCAACGGCATCGCGCTGACCGACAACACCGTCGGCACGACGACCAGCGTCGCGAGCCTCAACGGCTCGTTCGCGGCGGAAAACCTGGGCATCCTCGGTTCCACGACCAGCGCAACATTGACCGGCGAGGATCGCGCAACCGTTGCCGTCGATAGCGTCTTTTCCCATCTGATCGCCCTTCGCGACGCATTGCGGGCCAATGACGAGCGCGGCATCACGCTTGCAGGTGAGAAGATCGAACAAGACGTCAACCGCCTGGCCGGCGCTCGAGCGGAGAACGGCGTGCGGGCCAGGCGCATGAGCGACGCGGTGCTTCGCGAAGAGGAGCTTCAGCTCCAGGACACCGCGCTTCGCAGCGAGGTTCAGGACTTGGACTACACCGAGGCGGCCATCCGGTTTTCGACGCTCCAGCAGCAGCTTCAAGCAGCGCTGGCGAGCACCGCCCAGATCAGTTCGCTCAGTCTTCTGGATTTTCTTACCTGATGACACACATGCGTCGCAGCACCCTCCGGCCGGGTGATCGCGACGGGACAGGAAGTCCGGCTGCGTTCCCGGGGGTTGTGAGCGCGGCGGAACCAAGGAATGGTTGGCCGAGGAATTGGAGCCCGCTGCGGCGGATGAACTGACATGAACGTGCAGACAACGCGGTTCGGCCCGGTCGAGGTGGATGACAATCGCGCGATCACATTTCCAGCGGGATTGCTGGGATTCGCCAGCTACCGGCATTACGTGCTCCTGCAGCCGGACGACGAAGGCGTGTTCTTCTGGCTGCAATCGGTGGACGCGCCGGAACTGGCGTTCGTCGTCTCCGATCCCGGTCTGTGGGTGCCGCAGTACCAGGCGACGATCCGCCGCGAGCAGATGGCGGACCTCGAGCTTGATTCGCTCGATGACGCGCAGGTCTTCGTGATCGTCAACAAGTACGACCAGACGCTGACAGCGAACCTGCAGGGCCCGCTGGTGGTGAACGTGAAAAGCCGAACCGCGATGCAGCTTGTGCTCGCGGAGAAGCGCTGGACGACTCGCCACGAGATCGTGCAGCTTGGACGGAAACTGCAGGCGGTCAGCGCCTGAGAAGGTTGGTCGGATGGTCGGCCGCGGCGCTTCACCCGCGCGGCCGGTGAAAACGCAGGGCGAAGCACGGACGCTTCGCCGGAATCCGCTTCCACGGAAGGAGACGTCTGATGCTGGTGCTGTCACGTCAGCGCGATGAGACCATCATGATCGGTGACGACATCGAGATCACCGTGGTCGATATCCGCGGCGACAAGGTTCGAATCGGGATCGCGGCGCCATCGCACGTCGCGGTGCACCGCAAGGAAATCTACGACGCGATCAAGGCGGAGAATCGCCACGCCGCGTCCCTGGCGAAGGACGACGTCTCGTCGCTGAAGCGGCGAGCCGCGTCCGTCGCGCCGCGCGATGGCAAGGCGACGCCCATCGTGCGAGTCATGCCCCAGCCGGACAAGGCGCGACGGGAGAGCGCGTGATGATTCCCGCGTCACGTCATTACGATTGCCTGATGAACTGCGCTCGCGGCGTCGGAGGAAGCCTGCGAGCGCCTTGCGTTGTTCTTCAGTCGCGGCCCGCACGACGGCGGCGGCGGCGGCCCGCGACGGCGTCTTTCCGCCCGCTAGCCTCAATCAAGGAGGATTGTCATGGCTAGGATCAACACCAACATCGCCTCGCTCATCGCACGCCACAACCTCCAGCGATCCAACGACGAGCTCGCCAACAGTCTGCGGCGCCTCTCGACGGGCCTGCGCATCAGCCGCGGCGCCGACGATCCCGCCGGCCTGATCGTTTCGGAAGTGCTGCGTAGCGAAACGCGAGGCCTGCAGCAGGCGATCTCGAACTCCGAGCGCGCCAGCTCCGTCATCGCCACCACCGAGGCGTCGCTCGCCGAAGTCGCCGACCTGCTCAACTCGATCAAGGGCCTGATCATCGAGGCGGCGAACACCGGCGGCGTGAGCCAGGAGGAGATCGAAGCCAACCAGCTTCAGATCGACAGCGCGATCGAATCGATCACGCGCATCTCCAACACCGCGACCTTCGCGGGCCTGCAGCTTCTCAACGGCTCGCAGGAGTACCTGGTCTCCGGCCTTGCGACCAGCGCGATCGCCCAGGCGCGCATCTTCGGAGCGCAGTTCGGCACGCAGTCCAGCGTCCCGATC
>CAZLDF010000070.1:0-4867 GCA_964558095.1 uncultured Isosphaeraceae bacterium
GAGGCGCTGCGGTCCAGCCAAGCGAGCGGAAGCAGATGACCACACGACGACGACACACCCAGTATCGCGCGACGACGTCGCTGGCGCCGTATCCCATGCAGGCCTACAGCGGCGGCGGCGAACCGCATGCGCCCCACGCGATGCCGCACTTCGACCCGACGACGGCGTTCGGCGGCGGGTTCGGATTCGGTGGGGGGGGGATCGGCGCAGGCGCGGGCGGCATGGGCGGGGCGGGCGACGAACGCGAATCGATCTTCGCCGTGGTGGACGACCGGCTTCGCGGAAGATGGCGGCGGATGTTCGCCATCGGCGCGGTCCTCGCGCTCCTCTTCGCCGCCGCCGGTTGGAAGTCCACCGGTCCGCTCTATCAAAGCACCGGCGCCATTCGCGTGACCAGTTCGCGCCCGCAGACGCTCGAACGCCTGCCGGAACACGAATGGCAGGGCGGCTTGCCCGGCTGGATGGCGACGCAGATCGAACTCATCCGCAGCCGCCGCGTCCTCGAGCACGCGCTCGAACTGCCGCAATTCGAATCCGTCGAATGGGCCAACGACCTCGACGCGATCGATCGGCTGGGCAAGAACCTCACGGTCGAATCGCAGCACGGCAGCGAATTGATCTACGTCTCCTACGAGACCAGCGACGCCGAGGAGGCCAAGATCGCCGTCAACGCCGTGCTGAATTCCTACAACGAAATCTACGGTCGCGTCGGAGGCGAGCACTTCGGCTCCACCCTCCAGCAGCTTCGCGAACTCGAAGCGCGCCACCTGCGCGACCTCCGCGGCCTCAAATCCGAAATCCAGTCCATCGTCGCGCGACATCAGTCCGACGACCTGCGCGAACTACAGGCCAAGAAGCTCTCCGAACTTCAAACGTTCAACGAACAAATGACCGCGGTGGAGTTCATGCTCGCTCGCCTCGAATCGGGCGACGCCGGTCTGGCCACCAACATGCCCGCCCCCGCCACGGCACAGCTCGAAGCCTTCGACCCGATGCTCGTGCAGGTTCGCATGCAGCGCGATGAAGCCCTGGGCGACTTCGAAGCGGCCAAGGCCCGCTTCCGCCCCGGTACTTCGCGATACGCCATCGCCGAGCAGCGCGTCGAAACCGCCGAGCGCGTCTTTAAGCAGCAGTACGATCGCACGCTGAAGGCCTGGCGCGACTCCGGCGGCGGGCTCCTGCCCGCCAACCTCGAAGGCATGAGCGTTCAGCAGCTTCGCGATGAGCTTGTTGTCCTCCGCGCTTCGGCCACCAGGCTCGAACAGGACAATCAGCGACTCATCGCAGATCTGCAAACGCTCAACGAAAAGCAGTTCGAGCACGACCGCATCCAAGTCGAGCTCGAGCGCGTCCGCTCTCGAATCAGCGGTCTGGAGATCGAGGAACAGAACATCACCACGGGCATCAGCATCGCGCAGGAGGGCTTCCTGCCGCACAGCCCCTACAAAGACCGCCGCAAGATGCGGTCCGCGGCCGGCGTGCTCGCCGGGCTCCTGCTCAGCTTCGGCGTGTTCTATCTGTGGGGCACGATCGATCGCAGGGCCTATGGACCTCGCCAACTGTCACAGGATGGCTTGCCCGCAGGCTGCTGCCTGGGCGTGCTGCCCGACCTGGGCGTGTCGCTGTTGAACCCCGAATCAAGCGAGATGGCTTCGCACTGCGTGCATCAAATCCGTAACCAGATCGAAGCCCTGCGCGATCCCGCCGACGGCTACGTCATCGCCGTGTCCAGCCCCTTCCAGGGCGACGGCAAGACCAGCATCGTCATGGCGCTGGGCTGGTCCTATGCCGCCGCGGGTTACAAGACCCTCGTCATCGACTGCGATCTCGTCGGCCGCAGCCTCACTCGACAGCTCGGCCTGATCGGACAGGAGGGCGTGCGCGACATTCTGCACAACCCGCCCTGCGAACCTGCGGAAGCCCTGGGCGGCGCGGTGACGAACCTGCCGATGAACAACCTCAGCGCCATCCCCGTCGGCGTCAACCCGCGCATCGGACCCGAAACCCTCCGGCGACTCGACGTCGAACGCCTGTTCGAGGCTGTGCGAAGTCGCTACGACGTCATCATCGTCGATACCGGCCCTCTGCTGGGTTCGCTTGAAAGCACGCCGGTGACGACCGCGGCGGACGGCGTGGTGCTTTCAGTTCGCCGCGGACGCAGCCGCGTGCGCCTCGACGAGTGCATGCAGCGCCTGGAAACCTATGGCGCGCAGTTCCTGGGCGTGATCCTGAACTGCGCGATGCGCGGCGACGTGGTGCGATACGTCAGCGAAGCGTCGATGGCCGCGGCGGAACAAGCCGCCGCCGCCCGTCCCTTCGACGACGCCGAGCACTCGATGATGGTCCCCGTGTCGCGGCTGGAGCGCAACGCGCTCATGGCGGCGATGGAGGCCTCGGCGCGGCGGGCCGCCGAGCCGGAAAAGGGAGCGGCGTGATCGGTCATGGCACTTGCGACCGCGTCGAAACTGCAAACCACCTCGCGGCCGCCGTCGTCGGCGCGCCTGTGGGGGCTCACCGCCCGCCAGCTCCATGACGCCTACTGGCATTCGCGCGGCGTGCAGTGCGTGGTTCACGGCCAGCGCCGCCGCTTGCAGCGCGCCGCCGAAATCTTCCTGCTCCTCGAGCCGGGCCAGCTCGCGGTGTTCGACATCGCCGAGTTCGCCGATCGCCTGCAGTGGCATGACGCGCTGGTGACGCGCGTGCGACTGGCCGACGAGGACGAAGAAGCGTATTCGGAGCAGGTGTGCTTCGACGAGTCGGGGTGGGTGCAGCGCATCGAGCGGCGATACCGCCCGCGCGTGCAGCGCTCCTCGCGCGTGCTGCTGACGCGCAGCCGCAGGCTTGCCGAATTGTGGCTGGAGGCGGCCGACGCGCGCAGCGCCTGGCGACGAATTCGCCGCGTGGCGCATGCGTCGCGCGTCGATCACTGGCGCGGCTCCGGCCTCTCGCTTCGCGACGGCGATGCGGGCGACGAGCGCCGGCTGATCGGCGAACTCGTGGCTCGCTGGACTTCGCCAGGCCAGAGCATCGCCGGTCTCGTCGAGCGCGAACCGGGCGTCTGGCAGACCGCCGGCGACGAGCGCAGCGCCCCGGCGCCAAGCGAAGGCGCCGCCGTGCGCATCGGGCCGCTCTGGATCGGCAACGGCGCCGCGAAGCCGCATGGGCGGTGCATCGTCGGGCCGCGATGGTTCGAGGACGCGCCGGACGCTTCCAACATCGCCGCCAGGACGGTCAGCGTGCGCGAAATCGCGGAAGTGGAGCTGGCCCGCACGGTCGGGGATGACACTTCCCCGCCGGTGCAGAGCCCGCTGTACCTGTTCGTCAAGCGTTTGATGGACGTTGTTTTCAGCTTGGCGGCGCTGGTCCTCGCTTCGCCGCTGATGCTGCTCATCGTCGCGCTGATTTTGCTTGAAGACGGCCGGCCGGTGTTCTTCAGTCATCGGCGCCAGGGCCGCGGCGGGCGCGCGTTCAAGTGCCTGAAGTTCCGCACCATGCACCGCGACGCCGAAGGCTTGGCGCGAGCGCTCGACGCCTACAACATCTGCGACGGGCGCCAGGTGTACATCCAGGACGATCCGCGCGTCACGCGCGTTGGAAAGCTGCTCCGCGAGTCGCACGTCGATGAATTGCCTCAACTGATCAATGTGCTTTTGGGGCACATGAGCCTGGTCGGACCTCGCCCCAGTCCCGACGACGAGAACCAGCTTTGCCCCGCGTGGCGCGACCTGCGCCTCAGTGTGCGGCCGGGGATCACGGGTCTGTGGCAGCTTCACCGCACGCGCGAGCCGGGCGAAGACTTCCAGGAGTGGATCAAGTACGACGTGCAGTACGTGCAGCAGTGCGGTTTGTGGACGGACATCGCGATCCTGTGGAAAACCGCGTGGATGATCGTGCTGGGGAGGTGAAGCGATGCGCATGACGAAACGAACTCAGCGACGATTGATCGTTCTGGCGTGCGCGGGGGCCGTGCTGGCGGCCGGCGCGATGGCGTTCAAGCTGGTGCGCGGCTACCAGCAGGGGCGCTTGATCACTGCGGCGCGCGAGGCCGGCATGCGCGCCTACGCCGCCGGCGACTATGAAGGCGCCCTCGACGAAAGCCACCTGCCTTACTACGTGCAGTACGTGCGCGACGACGTCGAGGCGCTGCTCGCTTTCGCCGACGCGCGCGCGCATCTGCCGCTGCCCGGCGGCAAGCACCTGCTTGAAGCGATTTCCTACAACAAGTTCGCCCTCAAGCTGCTCGACGCCGACGAAGCGATCGACGAGCGCCGGCGCCTCACGAGTGCGTGTCTCACCCGGCTGGTCGATCTCTACAGCGCCGTCGGGCTGCGATTCGAGCTTAAGCAGACGGCCGATCGCCTGCTCGCGGACGATGCGGATGCGATCCATCCGCTCTCGCTGAAGGCGATGGCGCACCATCTGGATCGCGAATTCGATCAAGCGCAGACGCTTGTGCAGCGCCTCATCGAGCTGGAGCCCCTGTCGCTCGACTGGCGGCAATTCCTGATTGAAATCCAGCGGACGCGCGGCGATTCGCCCCGCGCCATCCTCGAACAATGCGATGAATGGGCGCAAGCGCCGGCCGACGACGGGCGCTTCGTCGTGCTGCTGGCCGGCGTGCTTGCGCAGATGGGCCAGCGCGAGGAGGCCAGGGCGCTGGCGGACTCGATCGTCGAGCGCGGCGCCGACTCGGCGGACGTGCTGCGGGCGGCCGTCGCGTTGCTCGATGGTCTGGACCTCGGCGAGCGCGGCGATGAACTGATCGACCGCACGCGCAGCGAACATCCCGATGAGCAGTGGGTGCGCCAGGCGATGGTGCAAAGGCTGTGGCAAGCCAACCGAATTGACGAGGCCCGCGCCGAACTCC
>CAZLDF010000071.1:0-3301 GCA_964558095.1 uncultured Isosphaeraceae bacterium
ATCTCGAATCTCGAATCTCGAATCTCGAATCTCGAATCTCGAATCTCGGATCTCAAATCTCGGATCTCAAATCTCGGACCTCAGAACCCAGAAGTGAGATATCCAGTCACAAATCACCAAATCACCAAATCACCAAATCACCAAATCACCAAATCACCAAATCACCAATTCACCAATTCACCAATTCACCCGGACCTTCGAAGACTCAGGTCCGGCGTGAAAACAAGAGTCGTTCACCCGCTCAATCACTCCCTCACCCTCTCACCCTCTCATCCCCGATGATCACCGTCACCCGACTCAACGGAAAGCCCATGCTCGTGAACGTCGATCTCATCCGCACGGTGGAGGAGAACCCGGACACGACGATTCAGCTCATCAACGGCGATCACATCATCGTGCGCGAGTCCATGCCGCAGATCGTGCAGAAGGCGATCGAGTTCGGCCGGGCGATGCGCACGATGATGCCGCCGACGTAAGAAACTATCTCAAAAACTCCCTCTCCCTTTGGGAGAGGGTTGGGGTGAGGGCCGCACGTCCGGCAAATGCCGCGAACATATCGCGAACTCAGCGTCGAATGTTTATTCAAGATAGTTTCTAAGCGTGTCTGTCAGACCAGTGGCACAGGCGTCTCGCCTGTGCCCGCATCTTCGGCCTCAACGGCCGAAGTTGCGATACCGGACGGCAACCAATGTTCATTCTGTCGAGCGTTTCTTAGAATCCGCTCGATGTCGGTCTATCAGTCGAACCCAGACGCCCCGCCCGATTCGCAGTTCGCGCCCGGCGAGCTGCATCACATCGCCATCGGCAACGCCGGCCGACTGCTTGATCCTCGCCGCACGCCCGTCACCATCATCGGCGTGCGCATGGACATCGGCGTCTTCAGCGTGCGCCTCGACGATTTCGAGGACAAGGGCGCGGTGTGGGAAATTCCCTTCGAGCGCGTCGATCGCTACCAGTTCGCGCTCGATTCGCGCCTGGCCGGCGAAGCCGACGTGCGCGAGTTTCGCAAACAGGTCGAGCGTTTCGATCGGCCGCTGGCGATCCCCGCCGAAGCACAGCACCGGGTTATCACGGAGGGCCTCATCGAAGCGGCCCGACACTTCGCCGATGCGTGGCTGGACGTCGAATCGTCATTTCTCGAGTTCGAGGAAGCGATGCCACACCCGTCGCAGCGCGAAGGTTCGCCGCGACTCTACGACGATCTGCGCCGCTACATGGCCAAGCGCGGCGTCGATGACGTCGAAGCCGACTTCGCGCATTGGTACGTCAGCGGTCCGCACAGCGGCGAAATGGTGAAGGCGCATCGGATCGTCATGGCGGAGCTCGGCCTGGCGTCGTTCGAGGGGACGATCATCCGCAACCCAGCCGCCTTCGCCGACGCATGGGGCCGCCAGCGCCGCGTGATGCACATCATCGACCGCCTGGCGTTCATGCGATCGCTCTTCGCGCGCATGGAAGTTTGCGAGGTTACGCTGTATCGAGGCATGTCGATGACCGAGCCGCTGCGCCGGCCGGTTGGCGACACGCTGGTTTCCGCGACGTTCGACCGCGCCGTCGCCGAGGCGCACTTCACCTGCGGCCAGCCGCACATGACCGGCGTGCTGATGCGCCAGCGAACGCCGGTGCATCGGCTGTTCATGACCTATCTGGAAACAGAGGCGATGAACAGGAACTACCGCGAAGCCGAGGCGGTGCTGCTGTGCGACGAGGCGGCGCCGCTGTTCTGAACGCGCAAGCACGTACGTTTCGCGATGGGGCTTGCCCCCATGCGGAGGAGCGCGACTCGACTCAGCGCGCTCAGTGAGTCGATCGCACGAACGAAGCGGGGAAAGCCCGCTCGCGATACGAAGCCTGTGCCGCTGTTCCGCGCTAACTCCGCGCGAACGTGATCCGCGTCATCATCAATTCCAGCGTCTGGCAGACCAGATCGACCTCGCGGTCAGTCAGCCGCGTGAAGAAGGGCAGGGCGATGGTTCGCTGGCTGATCCACTCGGCGGCGGGGAAGTCGCCGGGCTTGTAGCCGAACATGCGCCGATAGAACGGCTGCATCGGGATCGGCGGAAAGTAATTCGACGCGCCCACGTCGTGACGCCGCAGGCCCGTGATGATGTACTCGCGATCATCGACGGTGAATCGCTCGCTGAGGCGCACGACGAAGACGAACCAGCTCATGAACGCCTCGGGCGAAACGGTCGGCAGAACGAGGTCGCAATTGCCGGACAGTCGCCTCGTGTATGCGGCGGCGACGGCCTGGCGTTTTTCGATCAGCAGGTGCAGACGGCGCATCTGCGACACGCCCAACGCCGCGCTCATCTCGTTCATGCGATAGTTGTAGCCCAGCACGTCGTGGCTCAGCCAGTTGCCCAGCGTCGCCTCGCCCCCCCCCAATCCGATCGACCCCGCTCCAAGCCCCGACGATCGGCCTTGATTGCGCATCGCCCGGCACGCCGCCGCAATCGCGTCGTCGTCCGTCACGATCATTCCCCCCTCGCCCGTCGTGATCTGCTTGTTCGCGTAGAAGCCGAAGACGCTCACGCGACCGAAGCTGCCGACGGGCCGGCTGCCGAGCTTCGCGCCCAGCCCCTCGCACGCGTCCTCGACGAGCGGGATTTCATAGCGTGCCGCGAGCGCCGCGAGTTTGTCCATGCCCACGGGATTGCCGAAAACTTCGACGCCGATGATGGCTTTGGTCTTGTCGGTGATCTTCGCCTCGACGTCGTCGAGGTTCATGTTGAGCGTTCTCGGATCGCAATCGACGAACACGGGCTTGGCGCCGACATAGAGGACGCAGTTGGCCGAGGCGATGAAACTGAACGCGGGCGTGATGACTTCGTCGCCCGGCCCGATGCCCAGGGCGACGAGGGCCAGGTGCAGCCCGGCTGTGCCGCTGCTGACGCCGATGCCGTGCGTGCGGTGCGTCGCCGCCGCGATCACGTGTTCGAACTCTTCGAGTTTGGGTCCGATGCTCAATCGGCCCGATCGCACGGCTTCGGCGACGGCGGCGACGTCGTTGTCGGTGATGTCCGGCAGGCTCAGCGGGATGGCGGTTGTCACGGGTCGTTCCAGCAGCATCGAGGTGCTCATTGCACTTGCATCGGGCGGTTGTCGCCGCTTCATTTGAAGATATCGTCGATCGCGCGGTCAATCTGGCCGGTGCGGCGCAGATACAGCCACGCCGCCTGCACACGCAGCACGTCCGAAAGCCGCCCGCCCCCCGAGGCGATGCGGCCAAGCTGTTCCAGGTCGGGCGCGGCCAGCGGCCCCGGCGAGCGCGCCATCAGCATCAGCGCCAGCGAGTCCG
>CAZLDF010000072.1:0-3362 GCA_964558095.1 uncultured Isosphaeraceae bacterium
GCTGCTCGACTGCCCGCACTACACTCGCCCGGCGGTGTGGATGGGCCGGGCCGTGCCGCAGGTCCTCCTCAGCGGCGACCACGGCGCCGTCGAGGCGTGGCGGATGGAGCAGATGATTCGCCGCACGAAAGACCGGCGGCCGGATTTGTTGGAAGACGTCTGAGATTGAGATTCGAAATCTGAAGACTGAAACATGAGATCGCTTTGTTGAATTCCTTGTTTTCAGCCCGAAGGGCTGTCCGTCAGTAGCCGGGGGTCGAGCGAGTCTTCGAGCGAAAACCCCCGGAAAGGGAAGATTTCTACTCCCGCACCCTGAAGGGGTGCACATACGTTCGGCATGGTTTCAACAGAGCAACTTGAGCGTTGACATTCGAAATCTCAAATCTCAGATTCAAGACCCGAATCCCGACCCAAGACCCCCGACTCAAAACCCAAGACCCAAGACGCAATCATCGAGGAACACACCCATGGGCGCACAGCAGATCGTTGAATCCATCACCGCCAGCCAGCTTCGTCCCGCCTCGGAAGTCCCCGACTTCTCCATCGGCGACACGCTGAACGTCCACGTGCGCATCATCGAAGGCGACAAGGAGCGCATCCAGGTCTTCCAGGGCGTGCTGATCGCCGAGAAGGGCCGCGGCATCAACAAAGTGATCACCGTCCGCCGCATCGTCGCCAACGAAGGCGTCGAGCGCATCTTCCCGCTCCACTCGCCGCGCATCGCCAAGCTCGAGATCGTCCGTCGCGGCGACGCTCGCCGCTCCAAGCTCTACTACCTGCGCAACCGCGTCGGCAAGGCCCGCCGCCTGCGCGACCAGCGCCGCGGCCTGCAAGGCGCGACCGTCGATACGACCGCCGGCGCCGGTGCGGCGACATCGACGACGACGAACGAAGCCTGACCAAGCCGTACCTGAGGAGTCCGCGACGAAGGTACGGGTCGAACCGTAACGGCGACACATCACGCCGACACGACACATGACAAAGCCCACGCCGCGCGCGGCGTGGGCTTTCTTCGCTCTAACGCGACTCCATCCGCTCCGCCAGCATGCTCACCTGCAACTCCACGCGCTTGACCTCGCGCACGATCGAATACCGGATCATCATCAGCCAGAACCACAATTTCAACATCGCCACGGCGAGACTGCCGTACAGGAAGAGAATCGAGTAGAGAATCATGTCGCGGGTTTCAACGGCCTGGAAAAAGCGCATCGCGCACCAGACCATCGCCGCCAGAATCGCAAGGCTGACGATCGTCGTGCCGATGGACACGTACAGGTTGCGGCCGCGGAAGTTGCTCGCCGCCATCTCGATGATGCCCGGCTGATCAAACGAATTGCTGCGCAGGGCGTCCTTGATTTGCTGATCGGTAAATGTCATCACGTGTTCCTTTCAAGAATGGTTTTGAGTTCGTTGCGTGCGTGATTCAGGCGCGACTTCACGGTCCCTTCGCGGATGCCCAGCGCCGCAGCCATGTGCTCCGTGCTCATCTCCCGGCCGTAGCGCATGACGATCAGAGCGCGGCTGTCGATGGGCAGCAGGTCGATCGCCATGCGAACCCGCGCCGTTTTATCGTGATCCGTGCGCGCGGCCTCGTCGTGGTGGCGCGGTTGTTCCCTGCCGGCGGCCTCCGTCAATCGCTGCGACCGCCGCTTTCGGCGGATCAGGTCCGCGCACTTGTGCGCGAGGATGCGGCGAGCCCAGGGCCCGAACAGCGCGGGATCATCCAGTCGCCGAATGAACCGCGCGATCGCGACCAGCGCCTCCTGCAGCGCATCAGCCGCGTCCGCATCGTTCCGCATCAACAGGCGAGCATGATCCAGCAATCGCCCATGCCAGCGGCGCACCAGCTCGCTCAGCGCCTCGGCCCGCCCGGCCTGACTGCTGACGATGAGCCATTCATCGTGAATCTGCTCGCGATCGCGGACCATGCCCTATTGTCGCACGCGGGTTGCGGTTGGTTCACGAAAATGACCAAGGGGCGCGCGAAGTACGGCCGGAACCGATTGGGCTCCACGATGCGGGGCGCGCTCGGCGAAGACGGCGGCGCGTGGTGCGTGATTCTCGGACTGACGTATACTCTCCTCCGCACGGCCACGAAGCTGCGGCCCGCGATCCGAAAGGACATTGCAAGAGTGCTTCAACACAACCGCGTCTATCACGCAGATGCGTTTGAAATGTTTCCGAAGGTCGATGATGCCAGCGTCGACCTGATCGTCTGTGACGGTCCCTATGGCGTGACCACCAACGAATGGGATCGGATCAAGTGCATTCAAGAGTTCAATCTCCGGCTCATAGAAACCTGTGCAAGCAAACTTGCCGACGGAGGGGCGCTCTACCTGTTTGGCAAGCCGGATTGCATCGACTTCATCGACTACCGACGCTTTCTGAACCTGCGCTCGAAGATTGTTTGGTATCAACCAAGCCGTCTTGCGCAGGGCCGCATCAGCTTCACGAACAATTACGATGTCATTTGCTACTTCATCAAGGGCGACAAACCAAAGACCTTTGATCTCGAGGCAATTCGCGTCCCGCAACTTGTTGAACTTGAGCATCGTCTTCGATGTGAACGCGTTCCTTCCGTCAGGAACGGCATCTATGGAAGAACGAAGTTCAATGGTGACGGCAAGAACCCCGGGGACGTGTGGGGAGATATCAAACAACTTACGTACAAGTCAAAGGAACTCGTCAGCCGGGACGCCCTCAATACAATCCAGAAGCCCGAGCGGCTGATAGAGCGATTGGTGAAGGCGAGTTCGGCGGAAGGCGACCTTGTACTCGACCCATTTGCGGGTGTAGGCACATGTCCGCTTGTGTGCAGGCGGCTCGGAAGACGGTTCATCGCGTTTGAACGGGATCTTCACTTTGTCGCGGCGACCCGTGACCGGCTTGCCAATTGCGAGAGTCAAATGGCGGCGAGACACTTCTGATGGCGAGCGACGTCTATCGGAGGATCGTCGAACTGGTTCTGAAGGCGGCGGAACTCGCACGATCCGTCGGAATCACAAACCTCCTCCAGCCAGGCCTCGTGAAAGAGATGATCATCGCCGACATCCTTGGGCATGAACTCATTCACTCAAAGCGAGATGCGGATGCGCACGCCAGGAGTGATCCGAATGAGAAATACGAGTATCTCTCCTGCAAGGAAGGCGGCACGGGACAACTCGACCGCATGTTCAAAGCGCCGGCGGACAAGCGGGCCGAGTCATTGAGGCGCATCACGCGCAACACAAAGGTCTATTTCGCGGTGTTCTTTGCATCCAACCAAACCAAGTTGAAAGTGATCTATGAACTGGACCCGAAGGTGGTGGTCGATGAAACAAACCGACAGCTGGACCGCAGCCAGAATCCGATTTCTCATGTCG
>CAZLDF010000073.1:0-4862 GCA_964558095.1 uncultured Isosphaeraceae bacterium
GTATTATCGCCGCAGAAGATAGAAGCGAGGAAGGGGGTCAACGCCAACGCCAACGGCTTCTTGCTCGTCACCGGTCCCACCGGCTCGGGCAAATCGACAACGCTCTACTCCGTGCTCAACCTCGTCAATTCCGAGGAACTCAACATCTCCACGGTCGAAGACCCCATCGAGGCGAACATCCCCGGAATCAACCAGTCGCAGGTAAACGACAAAGCGGGCTTCACCTTCGCCCGCGCGCTGCGATCGCTGCTGCGGCAGGATCCGGACATCCTGATGGTCGGCGAGGTTCGCGACGCGGAAACCGCGGCGATCGCCACGCAGGCGGCGCTGACCGGCCACCTCGTCTTCTCGACCCTGCACACCAACGACGCGCCCAGCGCCATCACGCGACTGAGCAACATCGGCATCGAGCCGTATCTTGTCGCCGCGACGCTTCGCGGCGTGCTGGCGCAGCGCCTGGTGCGGAAGATCTGCCCGCACTGCAAGCAAACGCACGAGCCGGACGCGGTCGTTCGCGAAGCGGTGGAGATTGTCGCCGGTCCGTTCGACACGCTGTATCGCGGCGAGGGCTGCAGCCGATGCCGCGGCACGGGATTCGCCGGGCGAATCGGTCTCTTTGAACTGCTCGTGCCCAGCGACGAACTGCTTTCGGAAATCGCTCGCGGCGCGAACCTGCAGGACATCCGCGAGGCGCTGGGCAAGAGCGGCTTCCAGACGCTGCGCGACGACGGCATGCAGAAGGTCAAGGGCGGACTCACCACGCCGGAAGAGGTGTTCTACGCCACCAGCATCTAGCGCCGCCAGCACGAATCAGGAGGGACGGGCCATGCCCGCGCAAAGCACTTTCGCCTATCGCGCGCGAGACGGTCGCGGCGAGATCATCACCGGCACGATGAGCGCCGTCTCCGCGCACGAAGTCAGCACCCGGCTGCGCAACGACGGCAAGTTCCTGCTGTCCGTCGATGACAACCCGCTGCGCGCGGCGACGCAGCTCGACGAACTCCAGATTCGGCGCAATGAGGCCGCCAAGCACGTCAAGCGCGAGGACGTCATCGCCTTCTGCCAGCAGCTTTCCGTCATGCTCGAAACCGGCGTCCCGCTGACCGAAGCGCTCGACGCCTTCAGTCGCCAGGCGACACGCAAGGAGTTCCGCGACGTGCTCAACGTGCTCAGCGCCGACATCTGCGGCGGCGATCCGCTGTCGCTGGCGATGTCGCGCTGGCCTCGCGTCTTCCCGACCTTGGTCATCAGCCTGATGAAAGCGTCCGAGGCCTCCGGCACGATGTCGCACATGCTCGGCCGCATCGGCGAATACCTCGCCAAAGAGCGGCGGACGGCCAGGCAGATCAAGGGCGCGCTGGGCTATCCGGTGTTCATGATGGTCGCCGGCGTGGTCATGACCGTCTTCCTGATGATCTTCGTCCTGCCGCGCTTCGCCAGCATCTATGCACAGAACGCCGCCACGCTGCCGCTGCCCACGAAAGTCCTGTTGGGCATCAGTGAATTCATCACGCAGCAGTACATGTTCTATGTGCCGGGGTTGGTCGTCGGGTTGATCGGCCTGGTCATCTGGGTGAAGAAGCCCAGCGGCCGGCGCGTCTGCGACTGGCTGCGATTGAACACGCCGATTCTCCGCAACATGTACCGCCAGCTCTACATGACGCGCGCATCGCGAACGATGTCAACCCTTCTGGCGGCGGGCGTCAACCTGCTGGACATCATCAGCATCTGCCGCGGAGTGACCAACAACGCCTATTACGACGACCTCTGGACCAACATGGAACAGGGCGTTCGCGACGGCAAGCAGCTCAGCGACGCGGTGTTCCAGTCGCCCTACATCACGCCCAACGTCGCGTCGATGATCGCCTCGGGCGAGCGCTCCGGCCGGCTCGCCGACGTCATGGGGCGTATCGCCGCGTTCACCGAAGAGGAACTCGACACCACCGTCAAGCAGGTCACGTCGTACATCGAGCCCATCATGATCATGTGCATGGGCGTGATCGTCGGCGGTGTGGCGATGGCGCTGCTCTTGCCCATCTTCAGCATGGGCAAGGTCATGACATCCTGACACGACTCTGTTTGCACGCCGGACCTGAGTCCTTGGGGGGCGAAGTCGCAGATCCGCCGTGGCGGAGTCCGGGTCGAGCGTGACCGTGCGCGTAGGCGCAATGAATCCACTATCCTCTTCTCATGCGGGACTATCGACGCATTGCTCTGGCGCTGCGCGACGACGCCGCGCGCGAAGACCGCATGCGGTTCGTCATCGATGCGCTGTGGGACGCATTTCACGATCAGGGTTTCTCCTGGGTCGGCTTCTACTTGCCGGAGCAAACTGAATCGGGCGTGACCCAACTCGTCCTCGGCCCGCGACGCGACAAGCCCGCCTGCTCGCCCATCGGCCTCCACGGCGTGTGCGGCCAGGCATTTCTTGCGCGGCAAACCGTCATCGTCCGCGATGTGCTTGAACTGGGGCAAGACTACATCGCCTGCGACCCGCGCGACCGCAGCGAGATCGTCGTGCCCTGCTTCGAACCCACCGGCGAGGTTTGGGCGGTGCTCGATGTTGACTCGTTCGAGCCGGGTGCATTCGATGAGCGCGACGCCGCCGGCCTGCGCGATGTGCTCGTGCGCGCCAGGCTGACGAAGTGAACAGTGGCGGACGGAATCAGTGGCACAGGCGTCCTCCTCAATCAGTGGCACAGGCGTCTCGCCTGTGTCGCGTCCGCGGCCTCAACGGCCGCGGACGTGAACGGGCGTGCAACGGCGAATGCACCGCAGCACCCGCACACGCCCGCAACTTCCCCGAGAATTCGGGCTATTATCTGTTCCTGATCTGGATAGACATGCAACTTCGAGGCACACATGACCAATCCCGCAATGACCGCTGAACCCGTCGCCGCTCCTCCCTTTGCTCGCGAAACGACCGGCGGCGGCCTGACCGTCGCGCATCTGCGCGAATTCACCGCTGACTTCGACGCCAACCCCACTTATCGCCTCGCCCAGAACGCGGTGACGCAGACGACGATCGAGGACATCGCGCTGAACCGCACGGTCATCACCAGCACCGATCACACGTTTTCGCACCGCCTGGACACGTGGGAGGTGGCGAACCAGAAGAAGTCCGGCCGATGCTGGATGTTCGCGGCACTCAATCTGTTCCGCGCGAGCGCGATGAAGAAGATGAACCTCGAAAACTTCGAGTTCAGCCAGAATTACACGCTCTTCTGGGACAAGCTCGAACGGTCCAACTACTTCCTCGAAGCGATGATTCAAACTGCGAGCCGGCCGGTCGATGACCGCACCGTCGCGTGGCTGCTCGATCGGCCGCTGGAGGACGGCGGGCAGTGGAACATGTTCGTCAACCTCGTGCGCAAGCACGGCGTGGTTCCCAAGGCGTTCATGCCCGAAACCGAAAGCTCTTCCAACACGCAGAAGATGAATCGCGCGCTGCTGAGCAAGCTGCGCGAGAGCGCCAGAACCCTGCGCGAGCTTCGCGCCGACGGCGCGCCGATGGAGGCCGCACGAGCCGCGAAGGACGAGATCATGCGCGTCATCCACCGCATGCTTTGCATCCACTTGGGCACGCCGCCCGTGAAGTTTGACTGGCAGTGGAACGACAAGGACAAGCAGTTTCATCGCGACGGCGTGCTGACGCCGCAGGAATTCGCGCGCAAGTACATCGACCTGCCGCTGGACGAATATGTCTGCCTCGTCAATGACCCGCGACCGGAGAACCCCTACGGCAGGACGTACACCGTCGAATACCTCGGCAACGTCGTCGGCGGCGAGCCGGTGGTCTATCTCAACGTCGAAACCGCCCTGATGAAGCAGATCGCGACGAAGGCGATTCAGTCCGGCGAGCCGGTGTGGATGGGCTGCGATGTCGGCAAGATGATGCGACGCGACTTGGGCATCTGGGACCGCGACCTCTTCCAGTTCGATGCCGTGTATGACACGCCGTTCACCCTCGACAAGGCCGAGCGGCTGATCTACCACGAAACGCAGATGACCCACGCGATGCTCTTCACCGGCGTCGATGTCGTCGAAGGCAAGCCGCGGCGATGGCGCGTGGAGAACAGTTGGGGCGACGACAACGGCCGCAAGGGCTTCTATGTCATGAACGACTCGTGGTTCGACGAGTACATGTTCGAGATCGCAGCTCGCCGAAGCACGCTGCCGGAGAACCTGCAGCGAGCGCTGGACCAGAAGCCGAAGGTGCTGCCCGCGTGGGACCCGATGGGCGCGCTGGCGCGACTTTGAGCTTTCAGATCTGCCATTTGCCATCTACGACTTCGCGCCTGCTCCCCCCCTCCCCTTGGGGGCGGTGGGAGCGGGGCCAGGGGTGAGGGCGGAACGGGCAAAGGCGCCGGCCGACACGAAAGCCCAGGGATGGCTCTCCCTGGGCTTTATGATCGATCCGCGTCGCGCATGTCGATTGACAATTGCACATCCGTTCATTCGTCTTTCTTCTTCCCCCCTTTGCCCTTCTTCTTTTCTTTCTCGTCGTCGCCCCCCCCTAATAGTCCGCCGCCGATGTCTTCAAGGACTTCGCCGACGCCCTTGGTCGCGTCTTCGAGCACCTTGCCCGCTTCGCCCGCGACGCCGCCGACGGTCTCACTCACCGCGGCGCCGATCTGCGTGGTCATGTCGATGCCCATGCTTCCCAGGGATTCGAGCCGGCCGAGCTGACCGGAAAGTTCGCCGAGGATGTCCTGCGGCAGCAGGTCGCCGCCTTCCTGGATGGCGGCCATGATGATCGCCTTGATCAGCACGCCGGAGAGCTCCCACATCACCACGCCCTTGTCCGATTCGCTGCCGACGTCCGTCAGCTCGATGCGGTCGATCGGAATCGTGACGGTCGA
>CAZLDF010000074.1:0-6037 GCA_964558095.1 uncultured Isosphaeraceae bacterium
CCGCCCCCCGCCCCCCCCCCGGCGCGCGTGGCGCAGCTTTGGGCGCCGGTGGCGAGGGCCGGGTCGGAGCCGCCCGGGCAGCCGGCGCCGTACAAGGCCAGTTCGACGTCGAAGTCGGCGTCGCACACGCTGACGCGCAGCGTCGATTCGCAGGAGGTGACGACGCGGAACCAGACGTCGGAGCGGAAGGCGTGGCCGGGCTCGGGATAGCCGTCCCATCGGCCGCCGACGTTGGAGATGAGAAACGTCCCCGGCACCACGGGCAGGCCTTGCGAGCAAAGATCGTTGGCGGCGGGGGAGGCGCAGCTTGCGCCGTTGCCCTGGTACACGCCGCCGGCGACGGCGCACTCGGCCAGAGTTCGATCGGGCAGGCAGGATTGATCGAGCAGCGCGCACGCGCCGATGGAGTAGGCGCAGGACGAGACGGCGCAGGTGGACAGGAAGCCTTGCCAGACTCCGCCGAAGATCGCGCCGCATTCCGCGGCGGGGACTGCATCGACGCACAGGCCGTTTGGCAGGCAGCACGCGGCGGCGGTGAACGAGCCGCCGGGGCAGGCGCTCGCCGGCCCGCCGAAGGCGCCGCCCGCGCTGTCGCAACTGGCGAACGTGTGACCTTCGGCGCACGAGCCGTCGGGCAGGCAGCAGTATCCGGTGCAATCGAACGAAGCGCAGAGCGATTCCAACCCGCCCCACACGCCGCCCGATGCCAGGCACCAGGGCTGCGCGGAAGCCATGCACGACGAATCGGGCAGGCAGCACGCCCCGCCGGCGCAGGAGATGGTTTCGCATTCGGTATCGTTGCCCTGATAGACCCCCCCCTCGGCGGCGCAGTCCGGGCCGTCGATGACGAATTCCTGGCGGCAGGTTCCATCGGGCATGCAGCAGGCGCCGAAGTGATAGAGCTGCTGCATGACGCCGATGTCGCCGGGGCTGAGATGATCGCGCTGACCGAGCAGGTTCTGCCAGGCTTGGTTGGGGGGCAGGACGGTCATCGTGACGCACGAGGACGGGCAGGTGCAGCTTGCGAAGCCGCACTGGCTGTAGTGCATGATCGACTCGAAGTCGTATGGGCCGAACGCGATCGAGCCGGGTGTGATGTTGTAATTGTGCTGGTTGGAAGGATTGATGTTTTCGTAGTGAACGACGATGTATGAATTGCGATCGGGTCGGGTTTGTTCGTGGTGCATGCCGAGGGCGTGCATGAGTTCGTGGCAGATGATGAAGCGCCAGGACCAGCTCGCGATGCCGATGGTCTGCCCTCCGCCGATCATGCCGACCCAGGAGTAGTTGCCGGTGTCGTCCTGAATCTGGATGTAGTTGGATTGATTGGTGCGCGGGATGAAGTCGATGCCCGCGACGGCTTCGATTTCAGCCATGGCGTCGATGGCGCGCTGCTGATTGGTCGCGCTGACGTTGGCGTTGAAGGCGTAGGGGACGATCCCGCCGGGCCAGAGGTTGGTCATGTGGACGGCACGTTCGGGGTCGTCCAGGCCGAGGATTTCGCAGGGTTGGAGCAACGATTCCTCGCGGGCGCCTTGGGCGTACTCCGGCGTGATCAGAAGCGCCTGCCAATTGGGGATTTCGAGCTTGGCGCGAACGCCCGGCGACAGCGGTGGTGGCGGTGGCGCATCGGCGGCCATTGTTCGGCCTGCAAACAAGCCGGGCGGCGCCAACCAGAGAATCGCCCACGCGATGAAGACGATGTGCGCCGCGTCGTGTCGCCGGCGGCGAGTGAAACTGGGTATTCTGGCCATCTCGATCCTTCCTCACACCTTCGTCCCCGCGTCGCACTTCGGTTCGCACATTGGCCTGCCGAGGTTGCGAGTTGCCCGCGAGATATGGATCGGGATGTGGTTCTTCGTCACGTGCCCTTTCGTCGGGCTGCATCGCGAAGCAAGGCATCGTCGAGAATCTCCTGGGCGACGATGAAGTCGGTCGCGCGCAATCGCTCGAAGACCGGGGGCAGCTCGATCAACTGCCGGGTCGCGGCGAGTTCCAGCACGCCCACCGCGCCGGTCACCGCGAGGCCGCGTTCCATCGCCGCCCGGCGCGCCTTGCGATCGTCGGCGAGCAGCAGGTCCGCGCGCAGTTCCAGGGCCAAGCTGATCGCCTGCCGCTCTCCGGCATCGGCCATCTCGAGCGTCGGGTCCATCCGCTGCGGGGTTTGAACCTGCAGCCAACCAGGACCTGCGGCGAGCCACTGACGGACCACCTCGGGCGTCGCGGCGTGGGACAACTCGCCGGCCACCGCGGGCGGCAGAATCACCGAGCCAAACAGGCTCGGCAGCACATCGACACAGCCAATGCGGACCAGTATGTTCAGCGGGCTTGCGTCGCTGACGACGATCATGAGGGGGGGGTCGCGGGCTTGCGCGGAAACAACCGGGACAGCGCCTCGCGATCCGCCTGAAGGTCGTCCAGCGCGTAGTTGAGCGCAATCCCTCGACGAGCCAGCCAATCCTGAGCCTGGATCGAAGTCTCAAGTCCCAGCAACGTCGCCACTTCGCCCGCCGTGAGCTTCGCCGAGCGATACCCCTCGATGGCGAGCGCTTCGAGCGCGGCGCGATCGAGGTCGTCGCCGAATGCCCGTCGCAAGGTCGGTTCAATCGAGGATGGAACGTTGAAGGCGATCATGTTCAGTCCATCGGCGTCCTGCGGATCATGATATCGCCACCGGCGGACGACATCGCCGATTCCGGGACGTTTTCCTGAAGCGGCCTGATTGCTTTCAGGACCTCAAGACTCGTGGGCTATTGCAAGTTCACCGGCATGATGACGTAGGTGAAGTCGCTGCCGACCTTAATGACGCCGGGCTTGTTGGGGGCCTTGAGCTCGATGACGACCTGCTGGTCGTCGATGACCTTGAGGGCGTCGGTGAGAAAGCCGGGGTTGAAGCCGATTTCGAGGCTGTCGCCGTCGTAGCGAGTCGCATCAACGTGGACTTCCGCTTCGCCCATTTCCGGCGCGCGGCTGGTGAGCGTGAGTTCTTTGCCTTTGAAGCTCAGTCGCACACCTTTGGATTCCTCGTTGGTCAAGAGCGCTGCTCGGCGGATGGCGCTGGCAAGCTCAGCCACTTCGAACGTGCCCTTCTTGTCCTGATCGCGCGGGATGACGTCTTCGAACGGCGGGAACGATCCTTCGACGAGATTGGTCGAGAGGACCGCGCACTCGCCCGGCGCATCGGCGTCGCCGATGCAGAAGACCGCCTGGTTTTCTTCGATCGCGACGCGCACGGGCGTTTCGGGGTTCCTGATGAGGCGGGCGATGAGATTGAGGGCCTTGGTGGGGACGATGCACGATCGCTTGCCCCCCCCTTTGTCCCCGCCCATATCAGAACCGGAAGCGGCGCCGCGAGCGATCGCCAGGCGCCGGCCGTCCGTCGCGACCAGCCGCAGGTTGCGGCCTTCGCGCTCGACCAGCACGCCGTTAATCGCGTATCGCGAGTGCTCGGCGGCGGCGGCGAAAAGAGTGCGATGGATCAAACGCTGAAGCTGCCCGCCCTCGATTTCAAAATCGACCTCTGCGTCGGCGAAGTCGCGGACGGCCGGCGCTTCGCCGGGGTCGTAGCCGTTGAGCGTGAATCGCGAGCTTTCGCCTTTGATCGTGACGGTTGTGCCGCTGGTTTCGATCGTGAGCGTGGGATCGTCGCAGGTGGTGACGATCTGCTTGAGCTTGTCGGCGGGGATGAGGGCGGATCCTTCGGCTTCGACGTTCACTTCGCCGACGCCCAATCGCAGGCCGACTTCCAGATCGGTCGCGGCAAGCGTGAGAATGCGGTCGGCGGCGGTGAGCTTGACGCACTGCAAGACGGGCGTGGGCGTGCGGGTGACGACCACGCTGGAGACGTTGTTCACGGCCTCGGCCAGAGCGGCCCGATCGCAGATCACCTTCATTGCAGTCGCCTTTGCAGCCATTGTCGTCGTAGCCATGGTAGTTGCTCGCAAGAACGGATCGGGCGGTGGGAATCCAAGACTCGGCCGACCCAAGCCGGACGAGAACCCGAGCGCGGCAGTGTAGCATTCGCCCCGCGCATGAGGGCTTCAGCCGCCTCGGGGCAGGCGATGGTAGCACATGGGTATCACGCCGTGTTCAGAATCGCCGAGTTGGGGACGACCTGACAGCAGCCCGGATGGCACACGGGCACCACGGCGCGGGTTGAAGTCTCGCCCGCTCTAGCTGGATCGGCTCGCGAATCCCGGGGGCGAGTCGGCAACCGCAATGCTCGTCGCTTTCCAGACTTGGACGTTGTCGTCGGCGTTATGCGAGACGACCGTTCCCCGCCACGTCACGAATCCGCCATCGGTCAGCTTGCTGAGAACCCCGGATTGGTCGCCCACCGTCCGAAGAACGACTGTCTTGGCCCCATCCCACCCCGTGATTTCCTGTCGTTTGGCGGCGTTCTCGCGATCCAAACGATCGGCTCGACTGCGGAGGTTTTTCGCGTCGCTTTCAATCTTTGAGATGCGAGTCGAAAGGTTCTGGCGTTGACGCGCCCGTTCGAGCTCGCTCTTGTCGTGCAGGTCCTTGTTGGAACAGTGGTAGCCCAGGCGTGCGCAGTACGAGCACTTCATGAGCTTGTTCTTTTCAGCGTGCAGAGACGAAACTTCGTTGTCCTTGAGCTGCGCCTGCTTGCGCAAATCTTCCGCCTGCCGGGTGATCGCAGGATCGGGCGGAAGCTCTCGCCATCTCTCGACCTGCATTAGCCGCGCGGGCAATGCTGCGGGGTCTTCGACATCTGGTTCCTCCGCGCCGAGCGGGCTGGCATCCGTCGGCGGCTTCGCTTGCGCTTCGAGCTGAACCACCTTGGCTTCAAGCTCCTCAAGCTTCGCGCGAAGCTGCTGAATTTCTTCGACCAGATGCTGCACCAGAGCGAGCAGGTCGTCATGTTCGTTCGATCGCCGCGAACCGGTCTGAGCGACAAGCTCGCTGTTGCTGACGACTAAAGCGACCAGCGCGGTCAACGCGATCGTCCATCGAAGTCGTCCATTCATGTAAAGCCCTCCCAGGCAAGCGGAATCATCAAAGTCTTCAAGGACCGAGCCCGCATTACAGCAAACGCAACACCAATGGTCAAGCCGAATCGCGGGTGCCTCTCACCACACACTTTGCCCTGCGGGACAAGATGTGACGCTCATCCCGACCAGTCTCCTTTCCTAGTCCTTAATCCCTATTCCCCAGTGCCATCTCCGCCACCTCAATCGCCCTTTCCAGCACTTCATCGCGTCCGGTTGCGATGCCTGCGACGGTGCGGTCGCAGGGCACGGTCGGCGCGACGCCCACGCCGTGGAATTGCGAGCCGTCGTGCTTGGTGACTCTCATGCCGGTCCACGAGATGTTGTAGCCGCCGGGGAGTTGAATGGGGTTGACGTTGCCGTTGGTGCCAGCGGTATTGGAGCCGACGATTTCGCCGAGCTTGTAGTGCTCGACCATCGCCATACATGATTCTGCGTAGCTGATCGCCCCGCCGCCGGTGATGTACACGACGTTGCTGGTCCAGCGCGGTTCCAGCTTCATCGGCGGCCAGAAGCTCGTCTCCCACTGCACGTTCTTCTGGTCGGGCCAGGTGAACACCGGCACGTTCCAGTTGCCGCTCTGGATTGGTTCATCGGTGTGGTGATAGAGGAAGAAAGGACTGACCTGCCGCGGATAGCCGCGAACGTCGTAGATGATCGCGGGGGCCGCAGCGAGCTTGTCCTTCCACGCTTCGTAGTCTTCCATCGTGATGCGCTCGACATTGATGTAGAAGATGCCGGGACGAACCTCGCAGATTTTTTCGATTGGCGGCTCGGCGTAATTGACGCCCCCGAAGGGCACGCGCTGCACGAGCGCGGAATACTGCGTGCCGTCGGGTTTCTCCATGTCAAACTGGAGTGTCGTGTTGTTGGAGTAGCTCCACGCGGTGAGCGCGCGGTGGCGCCGCCAGCCGTCGGTCGCTGCGGAGATCGTCTGGCCGATCTCTTCATAGGCCTTGTCGAGGGGAACGCCATCGATGGCGAGGACGCGGTCGCCTCTGCGAACGCCGACGATGTTCGGGTGC
>CAZLDF010000075.1:0-2790 GCA_964558095.1 uncultured Isosphaeraceae bacterium
CCCCCGCCCCGGGGGGTGGGGGGTTGGGGGGGGGGGCGGTACGTGCAAACGCGCTCGACAATTCTGCCCCCGCGAAGACACGCAAGCCCAAACCCAAGCACTCCAAGTCCCCCGCCCACAACCCCAACAAGGGCGCCACGCAAACCAAGATGCTCGGCCTCTGGGGCGACTGGACCCAAACCATCCGCATCGAGCGCCACCGCCTGCACGATCACCTCGCGCAACACTTCCTCATCTGCCCGCACTGCCATCACAAGTTCGTCAAGCTCTTCATGGTGATGTGCACGCGCGAAGAGGCCCGCGATGCCGACCTCGCCGAGGCGTGGATGGACCGGCTCGATGCCTGCTATCGCGCCATGCACAACCCCATGCCGCCGGACATCATGCGTCTCCGCGCACGGGTCTTCGAGCGCTACAGCCCGCTCTTCCAGGGCCGGCGATTGCTCTGCCGCAAGTGCCTGAAACTCCGTTACGGCGAAACAAGACGAAAGGCACGGGCGAAGCGAGCCGCGGCGTCCCCGCCGCCGGCGCCGAGATACGACGGGACTCCACTCGTCCCTGTCGCGCCCATCCCGCCCGACAACCCAACTTCGTCAATCGCGTCGCTCGAACAGGAACGGACGGCGGCCGAAGCATCACTCGCCCCCCCCAACCGACGCCCCCCCAATCGCAAGCGCCCGCCGAAAGCTCTGAAGTCCGTCCGGCGCAACGATAACGTCGCCGACCCTACGGCTCGTTCCATCCGCGAGGGCCTCGCGCTGTGTGCAGAACTGCAGGCGATGCGCATCGCCGGCAAGCCCGATGATGATGATGCGGTGCTGGACGCCCGCGACCACAGAGCGCACGAGATCGCAGACCGCCTCGAAGAGCTGATCGAGCTGATTGCGCTGACCGAAGCAGAGCGTCACAAGCTGGACGAAACCGCGCGCGACGTGGTGCGATCGCTCCGCCGGCGCTGCGCCCCGGGCGGCGACATCGCAGGCAAGTCAGTGGCACAGGCGTCTCGCCTGTGATCGCATTTTCGGCCTCAATGGCCGAAGATGCGATGGCGGACCTCATGGCGCTTCATTCTGTGAAGACTTCTGAGCCGCTCACGCAGCGCTCTTCCCGCGCTTGCTCGCGTGCAAAATGGTCAAGCCAATGATTTCCTCGCCTTCGTAGCGAATGATGATGTCATCATCGGTCAGTTCGCTGTCGGTCGCCCGCGCGGGCTTCTTGAAGTTCACGTACAGCACATCCGCCTCCGCGTCGTACGACGACCAGAGAAACCGATGCGGCGAGCGCAGCACACTCGGCACCAAGTCCAGGTACTTGCTCGCTTCTTGCGGGGCCATAACCGATTCAGTTTGCTGGTCACACTAGTAGTCAAGCCGCATGTGTGGGCCACCCACCTAATGCGACGGGCATCGTTCCGTCGGTTACTTCGCAGTGGTGGCCGCTTCGACGATGGCGATCTCGTCTATCGTCCGGCCGTAGAGCTCGTTGACGAACTGGTCGATCTGGCGATCGGTGGCTTGGCTCTCGCGCAGGATGCGCTCCTTGTCGATGGGCGAGTTCGGCGCTGCCAGCTTCTTGTGCTGGTCGAGCATGCGCTCCACGCGTTTGCGCGCTTAGAGCGAACATAGCCACCGTGTAAGCGACGCAATCTGCTCGTCGTCCGTGAGATTGGCCGCATTCTCTAACGCGCCGCTCCTGAGCATGGCCCAAATTTCGTTGGCCATTTTCGCTTCGATAGCTGCTCCGATAAAGAAGGTATGAGGCGTCAGCTTGTGCTTTACAAACGCATCTCGTATTCGGCTGAGCGCGGTGCGTGCCGTCTTCCAATGCTCATCCGCGCCGGCGGGATCGATCCCGCCCTTTAGTTCGCCCAGCGCTACATAGGCGTTCGGTGTTGCGCAAACGTCCTTGCACATATCGGTCGACGTACAGCCGAACAGACATAGATCGACGTTGTTACCAAAGAGCGGCACTGTAAGGTTGTAGATGAGGGTTCGGGCCTTCAATCCTTCACCCCAGGCGAGTCCCCGAAGCTTGAGTTCAATGTCCGTGTCATCCTCTGGCTGGTCCGCCCAATCCTTTGAATTAGCGGATTTCCACCGATAAGGAGTCCCACTCAGGTGGAGGTGTGCAACGATGGATCGAGTGAGCTTGCATTGCGCCATGAATCCGCCCGCATTGCGCATCGATCCGCCCAACGTGTCGCCGCGTGTCAGCAGGAATCGAAAGACCAACTCCTCAACGAAGTTCGCCCCGGCGGGTTCGAGGTACTTTCCAATCAGACCCGCAATCGCCTCGTCTTTGTCTGATTCCTGAAGATGGCCTGCGGCCTTATCGGAGATTCCTGCCGCAGTGAGCAGGCCAGACCCTATTCCTTCGATCTTCAACAGGTCGTTGGGAGTCTTTGCCTTCGATGCGGCAGATTTGAGAGCCCGTGCCTCCGCGACATAAGGCGTGGCCCGACGGTTTTTTTCCAACGCCAGCGCGACAAACCCAGCGCGAATCGCTTCATAAGAGGTTTCGAGGTCCTTGCTGGATTTCAAATGCTCGCGATACGGCTTCGCCATTCACTTGCCCTTGCGCCAGATGTAAACACACTTGCGGGTTTCTTGCCTTCCGTGTCGTCCCATCTGCTGACTGCTGTTCCCCTTACCCTTGGGAAGCACCCAAATGGCTTCGACATCGAAACCTGCCTGCTCAGCGAAATCAGAAAGGATCAAATCTACTGGCACCTGTGCGCCTTGGTAGCGCACGTTGTCATTCACCATGACAAACGGCGCGCCGGGCTTCAAG
>CAZLDF010000076.1:0-12777 GCA_964558095.1 uncultured Isosphaeraceae bacterium
GAACGCCCGCGAAGCGCCGGCGTCGAGCAGTTCGCCATCTTGCTCGTCGCGCACCACCAGCAGATCGGCCTGCCGCAGCGCGCGGTTGATGTCGATCGGCGTGTCCACCGGTTCGATGCCGTACTCGCTCAACAGCAGCACGCGCGGCGAACCGTGCGCCTCGCAGAAACCAAGCAATTCACCTACGATCGCATCGACTTGCGCGACGTGTTCCGCAATCGTCGGATCATCCGGTCCGAGTTTCTGCAATCCATAATCCAGATGCGGCAGATACACGAGCATCAGCGTCGGAGCGCACTGGCGCCAGACGTGCATCGACGCATTCGCGATCCATTGGCTGGATTCGATCGATGCGCCCGGCCCCCAGAACTTGAACAGCGGAAACCGGCCCAGCTTCGCCTGAAGTTCATCGCGCAACTGCGGCGGGTTCGAATACACATCCGGAATCTTCCGTCCGTCGGCCTTGTAGATCGGCCGCGGCGTGACGGACAAATCCGCGGTCGAGTACATGTTGTACCACCAGAACATGTTGGCGCAAGTGAACGAAGGATCGCGCCGCTTGGCGATGTCCCAGACTTTCTCGCCGCGGACGAGGTTGTTGGACTGCTTCCACATCTGCACTTCGTTGAGTTGTCGATCGAACCAGCCGTTGCCGACGATGCCGTGGTCGCGCACGGACAGACCGGTGAGCATGCTTGATTGAACGGAGCAGGTCACAGCGGGGAGCGCCGGTTGCAGCCGGCGCAGGCCGTGGCGCTGCGCGAGCGACCGGATGTTCGGCGAGTGATCGCCGATCAGCGAAGAGCTGAGGCCGACAACGTTGATGACGACTGTGCGGTGCATTCGATCGCGCTGAAAGCAGTTTCAGGTTCCCGGAATATAGCGATGAGCGGCAGTCGTGATCGCAAAGCAACCCAGCGCGGCGGCGGCGAACGCAATCTGTTCGAGCAGCGCCAGATAGAACGCATCCATCAGGCAGATCATGGCGAGAAGGCCCATTACCGCCGCTTGCGGTTTCGCGGTGAACAGTGCTCGCACCGCGATCGCGCTGAGGACGACGATCAGGCTCGCCGCCGCGATTGCCCAGCCGTTCCAGTCTCGACCCAGCGCCGGCGCCGGCGCGAGCGCGATGACGGGAAGCGCGAATGCGAGATATCGCCGCGCATCGATGGTCAACCCAGTTTCTCGCTGTGCAATGAACGTCAATGTCGCGACGTACAGCCCGAGCGCTCCGGCCAGCCACGAAAGTACGGTCGTCACTGGCGGCTGCGCGACGGCAATGGCGCACGTTACGTACACGAACGCCCGGCACGCGCCCATCAGCACGACCGAGGCGCTCGTCAGTTTGTGCGTCAGGTCATAGATGACGATGCACGCGACGAGCGTCACAGCGGGCGCGATCGCGGGAATGCTGAGGTATGCAATGATTGACAGGCCCAGCGCCAGCGACAGGTTCGCGAAGGCGAGCGCGCCGCCGCGGTTGATGCGCCCGGACGGGATCGGCCGGGTGGGGCGCTGTGTGCGGTCGGAGGGCGCATCGACGACGTCGTTGAGCGCCATCCCGCCGACGTAGAGCAGGAGCATGGCGAGCGTGAGCAAGGTGATGTGGGGCCACTGAAGTGGCTGGCCCTCGGGGGGGGGCGCGAGCGCTCCGATCGCGCTGCCCGTCAATACGTTGGAGACGATCGTCGGCGCGTTGGACAGCCGGCACAGTTCAAGCCACGCATGCAATCTGGACGAAGGCGTGTACGTTGACGGCGCTCGGTCGCTCATGCGTTCCTGTCATCGGCGAACTGATCCTTCACCCATTGCAACTCGCGAGCAATGCCCTCAGCGAGCGTCGGCGCTTGCAGTTCCACCGGGAGGACGTTCCATGCGTAGGTTTCGACCTCCCAGTGCTTCACCTGCGAACCGCGAAGCAGTTCGAAACACTCGGCGATGTGGTGTTGCGTGGTGTGGAGAAGACCAAAGGACTCGAGAAACACGGGAACGTGAAAGTGAACGCGCCATTCATCGCCCGCCCGATCGGTGACGCCGAATCGCCGCAGCGCCGGCGAGAGGTCTTCGTGGAACGTCAATGCACCATCCTGCGCGACAGTCGTCTGGTGAAGATAGCGCTGCTCGCTGAATTGACTCAGTTGTGCGATCGCCTGCGCTCGTTCACGATCCGAGCGCCCCCGCAGGTCCACCCGCACGGCGTTCGAGACCTGCACCTTGCCAATTTCAATCCCGGCGACGTGATAGTGGGCGAACACGTCCGTCTGCTCCTCAAACATCACGGCGGCATGACAGATGTCGTGGCACACGCGGATGTGACGCCGAACGATCGCTTCGTTCGGACCGTCGAACAGCTCGCGAAGGAAGAACGTCGTGACGTCTTCCGCGCGCTGGAGTTGACAGCCAGGCTCCGGTTCGAGATCGATGTGAATCAGCTTTCCTTCACGTTGCTCGATTCGCCCGAGTTCAATCGCGATCGATCTCAGATGCGAAGACGCAAGCGACGCGTCGGTGGGAGCATTGAAATCGGCGCGCCAGCCGAGCGGGAGCGTTGAAATGCTTCCTTCGCTGCGCTCGGGAATCAGCTCGACGAGGATCGCGATCAGGTCTCGCGTGTAATTCGCGCGCGCCTGTTCGCCCCAGTGCGGTCGATAAACTCTGTGCTTGACGATGCAATCGTGGAAGTCGCCGAATGGGAATCCGTTCATCGTGAAGACAAAGAGTCCGTGTTCGCTCAGCCAATCGCGCATTTCCTCGATTCGGTTCTCTTCGATGACCTCGCGCGCAGCGCGCGCGCTCAGCCACAACCCGATTCCCATCGGCTCGTGCGGCGAAACCAGCCGCTTGACCTCAAGCGCATGCGTTTCGAGATTCCGTTTCGTCAGTTCCCACGTCGCGCCGGCATGCACGTTCGTGCAGTACCCCAAGATCGTTCCCGGCCCAAGCACATCACGCATCGACGTGGAACTTTCGGCATTGACTGAGGAACTCTCGCGGATTGTCGAAGCTGATCTTGCTGACGATCGCTTCGCGATGGCCGCGGCGCTGCATTTCGAGCTGGCACTTGGGCACGGCGAGCGGGTCGCTCGGGCCCCAATCGCCGGCGGAATTGATCCAGATGCGCTCGTGGCCGTACATCTCGATGATGTCCGCGGCCCTCTGCGGCGTGCACTTGGTGTCGGGATAGAGCGTCATGCCAGCCCAGTAGCCGCGCTCGAGCACGATGCCGACCGTGTGCTCCTCGACGTGATCGATGAGCACGCGACCGGGCTCGATGCGGCCGTTCGCGCGGATCGCGTCCATGATGAGCTTCGTGCCCTTCAGTTTGTCCTCCAGATGCGGCGTGTGCACGAGCACGAGCTGGTCGTGGTTCGCTGCAATCTCAAGCTGCTCTTCCAGGATGGTCAGTTCGTTGCGGCTGTTCTTGTTCAAGCCGATCTCGCCCACGCCGAGGACGTTGGGTTTGTCGAGGAATTGCGGGATGATCGCGAGCACTTCGCGCGCGAAGCCGACGTCCTCGGCTTCCTTGGGATTGATGCAGATCCAGGTGTAATGCTGGATGCCGTGTTGCGCCGCGCGTGCCGGCTCCGATTCCGTCAGATGGCGGAAGTAATCGAAGAAACCCTGCGGCGAAGAACGATCGAAGCCCGCCCAGAACGCCGGCTCGGTGATCGCCACGCACCCCGCCTGGGCCATGCGCTGATAGTCGTCAGTCGTGCGCGAGACCATGTGGATGTGCGGATCGATGTAGCGCATGGGGAGAGAGGGGCCTGGCGTTCAGATTCCGGAGTTCGGGGCTCGCGAAGCGCTATCGCATCACCTCGCTCGCTGTTCAATCGGTCACTCCGTTTCAAGATTGAAGGGCGACACGGACTTGTCGGTGTCCTTCGGCCGGCGCCGGCCGTGCCAGAGATAGTACGCGACTGCCTTGAGATCATCGACGATGACGAGAATGCAGGGCAGGACGCCCAGCACCAGCACCGTGGTGAACATCAAACCGAACGAAACCGAGATCGCCATCGGAATCAGGAACTTCGCCTGGAAAGACTGCTCGAGCATCAGCGGCGTGAGGCCGAGCACCGTGGTGATCGTCGTCAAAAAGATCGCGCGCAGGCGTTCGCGCCCCGCGACGACCAGCGCGGGAAGCATCGCCACGCCCTCGGCTCGCCTGGCGTTGTAGAACTGCACGAGAATCAGCGAGTCGTTGACGACGATGCCGCTGAGCGCGACGAAGCCGATGACGCTCATGAACGTCAGCGTGTAGCCCATCAGCCAGTGGCCGAAGCACACGCCGACTACGCCGAAGGGGATCGCGATCATCACGGCGATGGGCTGGGTGTACGACCCGAAGAGCCACGCCAGCAGCACATAGATGCCGATGAGCGCCGCGCCGAAGCCATACGGCAGCGACGCGAACGCCTCCAACTGCTGCTCCTGTTGCCCGCCGTATTCCATGCGCACGTTGGGATGCTTGCGGCGCAGCTCGTCGAGCGGAAGCGACATGGTGATCGAATCGGCGCTGATGCCGGGGACGGTATCGGCGGTCACGCTCACCGTTCGCCTGCGGTCGATCCGCTTGATCGTCGAATAGCTCGTGCCTTCAGTGAGTTCCGCGATTTCGCTCAGCGAGACGCGCTGGTGGCTGGGGCTGATGAGCCAGAGGTTTTCGATCGCGTGAAGACTTTGCCGGGAGGTTTCATCGAGGCGCACGCGAACGTCGATGTCTTCCTGGCGATCGCTGAAGACGTGCGCGTCGATGCCGAAGAGCGCGCCGCGCACCTGCCGGGCGACGTCGGCGACGGTGAAGCCCAGCGCCGCGGCGCCGCTCTTGAGCGCGACCTGCACTTCCCGCTGGCCCGCATTCTGGTCGTCAGCGACATCGACGACGCCCTCGTACTCCGCCAGATGCGACTTCAGGTCGCTCACCGCGGCCATGATCTCGCCTTCATCCGTGCCCGACACGTCGATGGTGATGGCGGGGCCGGAGGGCCCGCCCTGGATTTCGGTGAAGCTCACGCGATCGACGCCGTCCAAGGGCCCCAGTGATTCGCGAATCGACGCGATGATCGCCTGCGATTCGCGGCTGCGCTGCTCGACGGCTTTGAGCTCGACGAACATCTGCGCCAGGTGCGGCGCGAACGCCGTGGGCGCGATCGCGAGGATGTCGGCCGCGTTGGTGCGCACGCCGACGTAGGACGCGACGGAGACTGTTTCATCCTGCGCGATCGATGCCCGCTCGATGCGCTCGACGATGCGCTGCGTGTCGCTGAGCGGCGAACCGACGGGCATGCGCAAATCGACGATGATCGTCTCGGCGTCCGACGAGGGAATGAACTCCCAGCCCAGCCGCCCGCCGGCGATGAAGCCGATCGTCAGAATCAGCAGCGCCGTCACGGCCGCAAGCGAGACGTATCGAAACCGCAGCGACAGTTCGAGCACGCGCGCATATGTCGGGATGATCCGGTCGGCGATAATGTGATCGCGAAACGTCTCAGCCCGCATGAGCCAGCTTCCGACGGCGCGATGGCGGACCTTGTCGCGATGGTGCAGGCTGTGCGCCATGTGGCTGGGCAACATGTACACCGCCTCGATGAGGCTCATTATCAATGCGCAGGCGACGACCAGCGGCAACGCGCCGAGCATGTCGCCGAAGTCGCCCCCGATGAGCTTCAGCGGCAGAAACGCCACGATCGTCGTCGTGACGGTCGCGACCACCGGCCAGAAGACCTGCTCGGTTCCCTTGATGGCCGCGACGAGCGAGCTTTCATTGCGGTCGTGTCGCGACTGGATGTTCTCGGCGACGACGATGGCGTCATCGACGAGCAGGCCGACGACGATGATCATGCCGAACATCGTCAGCAGGTTCAGCGTGGTGCCGGTGAGGGCCATGACGACCAGCGTGCCGGACAGCGCGGTGAAGAGGCCCACGCCGACCCAGAACGCGGCGCGCCAGTTGAGGAAGATCAGCAGCGTCGCGAAGACCAGCGCCAAGCCTGAAGCGCCGTTGCGCAGCAGCAGATCAAGGCGGCCTTCGATGAAGCGCGCCAGGTCCGAGTGAATCGCGAGCGTCGTGTCGCCCGGCAGGGGCACGGCGCTGTTGAGGCCAAGTTCATACGCCTGTTGCCGCTTGGTTTGATAGCCGGGGATGAGCGATGCGACGCGGTCGCCGAACTTCGGTTCGAACGGCTCGCCGTTGCGGGCGCGGACGTACGCCCGAACCATCTCGGCAATATCGACGGCGTCCTGATCGCCCACGCGGTTGATCGTCAGCGACGCCGAGCGCCCCTCGTGCGTCGGCGTGCGAAAGCGCGTGATGATCTGCTCATCGACGAAGCCCTCGCGCACGCGGCCGATGTCGCGGACGCGGAGCACCTGGCCGTCGGGCGTGGCTTTCACGACGATGTCGCGGATGGCGGCGGCGCGCTCGGCGACGCCCATCGTGCGGACGTTGACGTTGCCCGTGCCCGTGCGAACCGTCCCGCCGGGCACATCGGTCATCCACGCGCGCACAACCTCGGCGACCTGCGGCAGGCTGATCGAATGCGCCAGCAGCACGTCGGCGTCGAGATCGACGCGCACTTCATATGGCCGCACGCCCGTGATCTGAATCGTGCCCATGCCCGGCAGCAGCCGCAGCTCATCGCGAATCCCGCGGATCGCCGTCTTCATGCTCGCTTCGTCAGCCTCGCCGAAGAGCGACACCATGATCGCCGGCAGCGTCGGCTCGATTTCGGCGACCTGGATCTTCTCCGCTTCTTCGGGCAGGTCGATCAGGCTGTCGATGGCGCGCTCGACCTCATCGATGGCTTTGGTTACGTCGGCGACGCGGTCGTGGAACTTCACGACGATCCCGCCGCCGCCTTCCGCGAGCGTGGTGATGATCTCATCGACTTCGTCGAGGTCTGCGAGCTTGTCCTCGACCTTGCGCGCCAGCGTCTCTTCGATTTCCTGAGGCGTGGCGCCGGGATAAGGCAGAGTGATGCGCGCCGACTTGGGCGTGATGTCGGGAAAGAATTCCCGCGTGATCGTCAGGCCCGCGACGGCGCCGGCGATGAGCGTGGCGAACATCAGCAGGTTCACGGGGACGGGCTTGGTGACGCCGAAGCGGGCAAGACTCACGGGGCGCCCTCGTGCATGATCTGCTCGCCGCCGTTGTACCACTGCTCCGCCGGAACGCCCTGCGCCGCCGAGCCTTCGGTGAGCGACTTCGCCGCGGTCAGGACGATCTGTTCGTCCGGCGCAAGTGAATCGCGAAGCACGACCCAGTGGCGGTCGGGCACGCCGAGCTGCGCGAACGTCGCCTCGATGCTGAAATCGACTTCGACGGCGCGGCTCTCGATTCGCCCGTCGCGCACGAGAAGGATGCGGTCATCGACGAGCGAGCGCCGCGGCACGACCGATCGCGGCGCGGGCTCGCCGCTGCGGACTGTGGCGCGGACGAAGCGGCCGGGCGCGAGCGTGCTTTCGCCGAGCGTCGATTCCTGAAGCACCTCGACGTATGCGGTGACGGTTCGCGTTGCCGGGTCGTCTTCGGGCGAGATGCGGGTCACTTTCGCCGGCCACGATTGAGCCGAAGCGCCAGTCGAGTGAATCTGCACGTCGTCGCCGACGGCAAGCGAGCGTCGCGCGCCGGCGGGCAGGCGAACGGGGATTTCGATGCGCGAGAGGTTGACGACGCGCGCGATGCGCGAGCCCGCGATGACGTTCTCGCCGACTTCGACATCGACGGCGTCGAGCACGCCGTCGATCGGCGCGACGATCGTGCATCGCTGCAGGTTCTGCTGCGCCAGGCGAAGCTGCGACTGCTGCGCGGCCTTCTGCGCTTCGAGGCTGAGCTTCCGCGGCGGCAGCTTGTCGAATTCCTCGCGGGTGGTGACTTCGGCGCGGATGATCTGAATCAGCGCCTGGCGCGCCAGGTCGATTTCCCGCTGGCGCGCGGCGCCGCGCTGGGCTGCGTCCTCGACGCGCGCGAACTCGGCGCGCGCCAGCTCCACTTCCTCCGCCACGAGCTTCACGCGCTCGCTCCAGCTCGCTTCTTCGATCGCCAGGCGATGAAGCTGGGCGTCGAGGTCGGCGATGACCTGTGTGGAGATTTCGACCTGGCGCTGGAAGTCGTCGTCGTCGAGCCGCGCGATCACGTCGCCGGCGGAAACTTGCATGCCGGAATCGACGCCGGGGGGGATCTCGGTGACGGTGGCGGTGACGCGCGCGGGAATATCGGCTTGGAACATCGCGCCGGCGGTCCCGAAGCCTTCCCATTGCCGGGTCACCGCGACCGTCTGGGCGCGCATTACGACCACGCGCGGCACGAGCTTCTCATGGATGGCGAGCGCAGCGTCCGGTCGCGTCTCGATCAGCCGGCCCGCGACCATGACCGCCACGGCGAGCAGCGCCACGCACACGACGACGCGCGTGATCACCGACAGCACGATGTTGCGAGACTGCGACATGCTTGTTTCGTCGAAGCGATCGCATAGGGTAGCCGACCGGGTCGTCGCAATCGAACGCCGCGACGGCGCGGCGTCACCACCGCCGCCGCTTGTGGTAGGCTGATCCGATCATGGCGCAATCGCTGACAACGCAGCAGGTTCGTCACGTCGCGAAGCTGGCGAGGTTGCGGCTTGACGATGCCGCGGTCGAGCGCTACCGCGGCGAGCTTTCGAGCGTGCTCGAACACGTCGCGACGCTCGGTGCACTCGATATGCGCGGCGTCGAACCGCTGGCTAGCCCGCATGACACCGTCAATCGATTCGCCGACGATGCCGTCGAAGCGAGCTTCCCGCAGGAGGTTGTGCAGCGAAACGCTCCGGCGGTCGAAGGGCTGTTTCTCGCGGTGCCCAAGGTTCTCGATGACGATGCGGGCGGCCGGGAGGCATGACGCAGGACATCGGCATTTCGTCCTTGACGCGATCGCTCGCCCAGGGCCGGCGCAGCGCGACGGACATCGTCGCCGATTGGCTGCGGCGCATCGAAGAGCACAACGCGAAGCTCAACGCATTCCGCGAGGTCTGGAGCGAGCGCGCGATCGCGACTGCGAAGCGCATCGACGAGCGCATCGCGCGCGGCGAGAGAGTCGGCCCGCTTGCCGGCGTCCCCATCGCCGTCAAGGACAACATCGCCACCGACTTCGGCCGCACGTGTTGCGGTTCGCGAATGCTCGAGGATTACGAAAGCCCATTCAGCGCGACGGCTGTCGAGCGATTGGTGGCCGCGGGCGCGATCATCGTCGGCAAGACCAATTGCGATGAATTCGGCATGGGCTCATCGACGGAGCACTGCGCGTTCGGGCCGGTGCGCAATCCGTGGGATGTCTCGCGCGTTCCCGGCGGCTCGTCGGGCGGCAGCGCCGCGGCGGTCTCCGCGCGGCTCGTGCCCGCGGCGATCGGGTCGGACACCGGCGGCTCCGTGCGACAGCCCGCGGCATTCTGCGGGATCGTCGGACTCAAGCCGACGTATGGCCTCGTCAGCCGGTGGGGGCTTGTCGCCTATGGTTCGAGCCTCGATCAGATCGGCCCGATGACGCGGGGCGTCGAGGACGCGGCACTGATGTTGCAGGTCATGGCGGGGTTCGACGCGCGTGATTCAACAAGCGCGCAGCGCGATGTACCGGATTACATCGCGTCGATCAACGATCGCATCGACGGCCTGCGCGTCGGCCTGCCGCGGCAGTATCTCAGCGCGAACAACGACGCGGCTGTGAACGACGCGGTGCGCAGCGCCGCCGCGGCGTTCGAGTCGCTCGGCGCACGGATCAATGACATCGATTTGCCGCTGACGAAGTACGGCATCGCGACGTATTACATCATCGCGCCGGCGGAAGCGTCGAGCAATCTCGCGCGGTTCGACGGCATTCGATACGGTCGCCGTACAGCGCTCGAAGCGGGCGAGACGCTGCTCGATCTCTATGAAAGGAGCCGCGCTGAAGGCTTCGGCGCTGAAGTGCAGCGGCGAATCATGCTCGGCACGCACGTGCTCAGCTCCGGCTACTACGAGGCCTACTATCGCCGGGCGATGCAAGCGCGGCGGCTGATCCGCGACGAATTCAACCGCGCGTTCGAGTCGTGCGACGTGCTTCTCGGACCTGCCGCCCCCACGCCTGCGTTCGCCATCGGTTCGCGGCCGGACCCGGTTTCGATGTATCTGGGCGACGTGTACACCGTCAACGCCAACATCGCCGGCATACCCGCGATCACGATCCCCGGCGGATTGATGCAAGTGGACGCCGTTTCGCTGCCGATTGGAGTGCAATTGCTGTCGCGCGCTTTCGACGAATCGACCCTTCTGCGGGCGGCGCGCATGCTCGAAGCGGAGGTCGCCTTCCATGCTGCACCGGGAAATGCTGCGTATGCCTGATCGCGCTCAACACGCCGCGCCCGTTGTCGGCGTCGATCTGGGCGCCACCAACATGCTGCTGGCGCTGGTGCGCGGCAAGCGCGACGTCGTCCACCGTGAACATCGCCTCACCGAGCGCGACCGCGGCGAAGAACACGTCATCAACCGGCTTGTCGAAGGGATCGAAGCGGTGGCGAGCGAGGCGGGCATCGCCGTCGGCGATCTTGGCGCCGTCGGCGTCGCCGTCGCGGGCGCGGTGGACGTTCGCAGCGGCGTGGTGCTCGATGCGCACAACCTCGGCTGGAGCGGCACGCCGCTTCGCGCTCGACTGGAGGAAGCGCTGCATCTGCCCGTGCACATCGACAACGACGTGAACGCGGCGGCTTGGGGCGAGTTCCGCCTGGGCGCGGGGCGCGGCTGCACAGACATGTTCGCCGTCTGGATCGGCAGCGGGATCGGCGGCGGGCTGGTCATCGACAGCAAGCTGTATCACGGCGGATTCTCGACCGCCGGCGAAATTGGCACGGGCGTGGTCGATCCCGACGGCCCGCACCAGCGCCGCATGCTCGAAGACTTCGCCGGCCGCGTCGGCATGAAGCGCCTGTTCGCTGCGCGCTGGAACGAGTTTCCCAACTCGATGCTGCGCGAGTGGACGCACGACGACCCGGAAAGCCTGGGCACGAATCATTTGAAGACAGCATATGAAGCCGGCGACGCCTTCGCGTGCACGATCATCAACCGCGGCGCGCACCTCGTGGGCGTGGCCCTGGCCAACCTCGTAACGCTTCTGTCGCTGCCCGTGATCGTCGTCGGCGGCGGACTCACCGAGGCGTTCGGCGAGCCGTATCTCCAGCGCATCCGCAGCAGCTTCGACGGCGCGGTGTATCCCGATCGCTGCAAGGCGTGCGAGCTTCGCATGACCGAGCTGCGGTCCGATGCGGGCATCCTCGGCGCCGCGCGGCTCGGCCGCGACCTGCTGGCGCGATCGACCGGCGTGTGAACGCTCGCAGCGATTCGTTGCTCGTTGTCGGTCAAGATCACCGATTTGACGCGGAGCGCGCAGCGGCATCGAGCGCGCGGGCGTTCACGAATCCTCGAACTGGCGCTTGCGACCGTAGCGGCTCATGAAGTCGTCGAATTGCCGGAGAAGTTCGCGCCGGGCATTTTCGTCGTTCTCGAATCGACCGACGGCGGCGTCGGCGTCATAGACGTGCGGCTCGTCGCGACGGTGCACCACCAGTCGAGCCGGGCGATCGTCGATCGTTCGCAGGACAAACTCGTAAGAGTCGCGAAGCTCGATCGTGCGGAAGACGGCCATCTCGGATGCGGCGGCGGCGGCATAAGCGGCGGCGGGGACGTCCGTCCATCGCCCTCGCGGTCCCGCAGGCTTGGCTGGCGAATCGGTCTGGCCCGGCTGCGCGACGCTGCGCATTGCATCCAAAGCCAGCCTCTGCTCCTGGGCGCCCAGAACGCTCTGAGCCGGGCGGTCGTCGTCGTCCTCGGCCGCCACTAGCCGCTGGGCGGCATAGGGCGGGGCAGGCTGACAACCTGCCGAAAGGGCGGCCAAGCCCAGCAAGATCCCCGCCAACCACCCTCCGCCGATGCCCCGCAAAGCCCCAAAAACCCGGTGCCGAGGGGGCGAGATCGGCATGCCAGATCGACGTAACTGCTTATGGATAATGCACTTATGAGACTTTTTCGTCATAACCGGCACTCCCGATCGCCAGTCTCGACAAGGTACCGAAATCGGCATCGGGCGGTTGGTTGCCGCAAACCGTGGAGCCGATATCGTTTATGACCCAGATGGGCGGGCCGCGATCGGTCTGTCCCACGTTGGAGACGCCGGTCCATGCCCAAAGCGTCCAGGTCTAAGCCAGCCGGAAGGTCAACCCGGCGCCGCAGCGAAATCCGCCGGTCCCTCGGACCGGGAGGCTATGACTTCCGCGCGGTGCTGGGCCGGCCGGAGTTGCTGAACATTCTGCTTGTCCTCGCGGGCTTCATTGTCCTGGTCAGCCTGGTGGTCAACTGGTCGCAGGACCAGCCGCGTGTGCGGGTCGATGAGGTGATGAACCGCACGCGGCTGAAGCGGCTGGACTACCGCGTGGTCGATGAGCAGGCGACGGCCCGCAAGCGCGAAGAAGCGCGCAAGAACTCGCCTCGCATCTATTACTCGGACGAGGCGTACCTGAGCCGTCTGGAGGCGGCGCTCAACGGCCTGCCGACGGCCCTTGCGGGGAAAACTTCGCCGGAGACCGACGTCAGCGCCGAGCTTCGCGAAGAGTTCATCGTCAGCGGCCAGCAGAAACTGACAGCGACGGCGCTGAAGGACATGCAGGCGTACGTCGCCGGCCAAGGCGGCGCCGCCAAGTGGCAGAGCTACGTCACCAAGCTAATTCACACGCAGCTCGCCAGGAGCCCGCTGCTCGAAAGCGACGAGTACCAGATCTT
>CAZLDF010000077.1:0-4651 GCA_964558095.1 uncultured Isosphaeraceae bacterium
GGGACTGGCCAAGATGTTCTATGGCATCCCGCTTCCGCCGGAGTACCTCCGAGCGGTTCTGCCCAGTGGGTATCCCCAATGCTTGATCCTGAATGAAGCCGACCGGCCTGGCGCGCAGGATGAATTTCCGTGCGTTGGCGACAACGACTTCGATGCGACGCCCAACCTGATCGAGTTCTACTCCCAGCCTTCTGCCGTTGCGACGGCGATGATGGAATCGGGCTTCTTCGACGGCAACCCAAACCTCGAAGACATCCTCCTCGTCAAGGGCAAGTACGTGTATGGCAACCGCACGTCGATCCTCGGCGTTGACGGCAGCTACTTCGTCGCCACTTCGGAATACACGGAGCGTCGGCGCGGCGGAGGCCACGCGGGCGCGCACAACGGCACCGCCGCCGCGGCCGCCAACGCCGTGTACTACTTCTCCGCCGGCCAGGTCGTTGACGTCATCGCGACCGGGCGCCTGCAGAATGCGTTCGCTTCGTCGCTGACCGTGCAAGCCGTGGTGAAGTCGCCTTCGGTCACGTCGGGCAACGTGGCGGTCGAGGCGCTCGTGTTCTTGGACATCTGGGACTGGAACGCCGGTCGCTGGGTGCTCGCCGACTTCACTCTGGTGCCGGCCAATGCCGGGCTTGACTTCCTCGTCACGTCAACCGTTGGCGCCGCTCAGCGGTACATCAACGCCTCCGGCGAGGTGCTGGCCCGCGTCCATTCGGAAGTCCCCGGCGGGCCACAAAGTCAGGGCGCCAGCCAGCTCTTCGGCGCCGGCACTTATCCGTTCCTCATCGATCTCATCGCAATCGACGCCGATGAGACGTTCGCGTTCCCCGTCCCCATCGGTGGTGGAGTCGGCGGCGGCGGTGGCGGGCTCTAGTCGTTGATTGATGCCCTGAACAGTTCGCGCAGGTTCAGGCTGAACGCAAACGGGACGCAAGCAAGTATCTCAACCCGGCCTTCACAGGCCGGGTTTTTTCGTGGCGTTTCCGCGGCGATCAGGCGCCGACATTCCTCCCCGACGGCGCGACCCATCAACCACGCGCCGCCCGGCGTTCGAACCGCATGCGCACGCGATTGCCCGGCGGGTCGATGCGCACGTCCGTCATGTAGGCGCGCATCAGCAGCAGGCCTCGGCCGGCTGGAATCTCAAGGTTCTCGTCCTGCGTCGGATCGGGCACCGCGTGTGGATCGAAACCCTGGCCCTGGTCCTCGACGTCGATCGTCACCGCCCGCGGATCGACGCGGCAGGAAACGGTGACGGTCTTGCTGGCGTCGCCGCGGTTGCCGTGCTTGAAGGCGTTGTTCAGGCACTCTTCCAGCGCCAGGCGAATGGCGAAGCGGCTGGCGTCGTCATAGCCCAGCGATTCCACCGCTTGCAGCAGCGAGCGCTCCAGCCGCTCGACCTCGTCCTTGCGGTGTCGGATGACAAAGCGCTCGTCAAGGACCGCGTTTGGAGAAGCATCGGGCATGGTGACGCGACGCACGCGAATGATCGATCGCACCCGCCGGGACCGCAGCGGGCGGGATCACGAGAAGCTGCCCATCGCCTCCTCGACGCTGTCGTGAATCTGGAAGAGCTTGTTGAGCTTGGTGATGACGAACACTTCGTAGATTTGCGGATCGATGTTCGACAGCCGCAGTTCGCCCGCCTTGCTGCGGATCTTGTTGTTGATGGTGATGAGGGTTCCGAGCGCGGAAGAGGACAGGTGATCGACGTTGTCGAAGCTGATGAGCAGCTTGGGGTTGGGCCGCTCCTCCACCAGTCGGCTGATTTCCTCGCCGATCTGCTGGATGTTGGCCTCGTCGAGGATGTTGCGGTCCACGAATTCGATTCGGGTGACGCCGCCTTCCTCTGCGACGCGAAGGCGTGAAGCAGCGGGTGTCATCGCCAAGGTATCTCCGATCCCCCTGTGCGGGGTCAACAAGGTCACAGACCCACAGCCTACACGGCGGCACGCGGGAAGGCAACACAACCAGCGGCGACGGCAGCGGGCGGCCGCTCATGCCGGGCGATCATCAAAGAGACAGGCGGCGGCCGATCGGCCGCCGCCCGGACGTTGCCTGGATCATGTCGCACGGGCGTTGGCCGCGTCAGCCCCGCCCCGCGAACGGGCGCTTTCATCAGCGAAGATAGCTCGAAGCCCCGCCCAGCGAATCTGACAAACCCGGGAAGAGCATGTCTTCGTTCTCCTGCTGGATGATGACTTCAGGCCGGATGAGAATGAGCAGCGTGTTTTCGGTCTTGCTCGTCACGCGGTTGGTGAAGAAGCGGTTAAGGAAGGGAATCTTGGAGAGCACGGGCACGCCGGTCTCGACCTCGATCTCCTGCACCTGCCGCTGACCGCCGAGCAGAATCGTTCCGCGATCGGGCACGGAAACGGTAGTGCGGATTCGCGAGCCGCGGAGCTGCGGCAGTTCGACGCTGCCGGTGAACTCGACGCCCCCGCCTCCGCCCGTGCCCGTGCCGCCGGCCGACCCGCCGAACTCCGAGGCGTCAGACTGACGGAAGCCGAGGAACTCGGCGAAGTCGAAGATGACCGTCATCGTCACATAGCGGCGATCGGACGAGATCACGCCTTCGACATCGAGCACGAAGCCGTCGTTCAGTGTGGAGATCAGGGGCTGGAAGGCCGCCGAGCCGGCGCCCGTCACGGGGATCAAGCCGGAGACGAACGTCGTCTGCGTCGTCACCGCGATCCACGATCGCTGGCCGTTGAAGAACGTCAGCCGCGGCGCGGTGAGAATGACCGAGCGGCGATCGGCCTGGGTCGCCTGGATCAGCAGATCGACCTGCACGTCGTCGAGGAACTGAATGCCCACGGTCAGGGCGGGGTTCGCCAATGCGACACCCGCGAAGGACGCTGCGTCGAAATCCGCCAGGCTGCCCAGCAGGCCGAGCGTGTCGTTCGTGATGCCAATGGGTGCGAACCCGGAGGTCGAACGGATCGGGGCGCCCGTGGGACCCGCGTTATACAGCGTCCCTTCGACGCCGTTGACGAAGGTGCCGCTGGGGGTCCCGAAGAGCGATCCGGTCGGAACAGCGTTGAACGGTGTCGTGGGCGTTCCGGCCGCCTGATTGATCGCTGCCTGCTGCTGATCGACCCAAGATCCGAAGACAAGAGGGTCGTTCAAAAAGCCGTCCTGATTGAAGAAATCGCTGAGGTGGAAGTTGGGATCGACCGCACGGGCGTTCTGGAACGCTGTGTTGTTGGTGTTGAAGTACAGGTCCAGATCGACGCCGATCTGCTCGAACCAGTCCGTCGCGACGGTCATGAAGCGGGACTCGACGTTGATCTGCAAGGCGCGGATTTCGCGGAGCTGCGAGAGCAGGCCCTCGATGGCGCGGTGATTTCGGGGAGTGTTGGTGATAATGAGGTTCCCGTTGAGTTCCTGAAGAGAACCGGTGTCGCCGCCAAGATCGCGCCAGCCGTCGGGGTCGATGTTGTCCTGGATGATGTTGACGATCTGCTCGACGAGTTCTTCGCGTGTGAGGCGATCTGCTTCCTCGCCGGGGTCGCCGAAGAGGCTGCCGCCGCCGCCCGCGCCGCCGCCGCCGCCGCCACCTCCGAAGCCGCCGCCGCCACCGCCGCCGCCACCGAAGCCGCCGCCGCCACCGCCACCGCCACCGCCGCCGGTGTTGCCCGCCTGATTGAGGGCGGAGTCGAGGTCAAGCTCCGGCGCGTTGTCGAACATCGGCACCTGGAACAGCAGGTCGCGGATGTCATAGACGATCAGCACCACGCGATTGCGAAGCTGCTCGTCGCTGGAGATCGTCAGCAGGCCGTCCTGGACCGTCCACTGCGGGCGCTCGGTCTCGTCCGCGGCAAGCTGTTCGAGCACACGGTCCAGGGCCCTGTTGGCGCTGAGCTGGTTGAGCTGGAGGTTGACTTCGGAATCGCGCGTCACGCCGATGCTGTCCAAGGCGCGCCAGTCAACGTAAATCTGCTCGCCCGTGACCTGCTGGAAGTAGTTGATCACCTGCTCGAAGGTGTTGTCGGTGAAGTTGACCGGCACGGTTGTGGTTTCGAGCTTCTGATAGACCACCCGGTCTTCCGCGGCTTCCATGTAGCCTGTGTCGCCCATGCGCAGCAGGCTCTTCTCCGGCCAGTCCTGCGGATAGACCATGACGCCCTGGACAGACCGATCGCCGGGACCGTACACGTTGACCTGCGGCGGGATGGCCGAGGCCTGTGCCGCGCGGCTCAGGTCGCCGTATCCCCGTTCCTTCTGATACTGGATTTCGCTCATTTGCCGCATGAGCTGCGCGTCGCGGATGGAATCGTGCAGCGCGAGGGCCGCGGGGTTCTGCGGGTCCATGAACAGGATCTCGCCGATGACCTGCAGCGCCTGGTCGTACTTGAGCTCCATCTGGAGCTGGCGAACGCGTCGAAGGTTCTCGTCGATGATGCGCTGGCGCTCGATGCGCTGCTGTCGTTCGGCGGCTTCCTGCGCCTTTCGTGCCTCCTCCTGCGCCAACTGCATCTGCTCGAGTTCGGCGACGCGGCGACTCTCGCGAATCTGCACCTTGAGCTGCTCCGCCTCCTGATTGAGGGGCGCGAACTGATCGCCAAGCTCGCTTCGCCTGTTGCTCAGGTTCACCTGCGATTCGATCGTCACGCGCTCGGCGTCGTCGAACCGTTCCTGCTCGATCAAC
>CAZLDF010000078.1:0-6762 GCA_964558095.1 uncultured Isosphaeraceae bacterium
TCTTCGGCGTGACCAGCAAGCTCGTCACGCGGTCCGACGGCAAGAAGATCGGCAAGACCGAATCCGGCGCGGTGTGGGTCTCCGCGGAACGCACCAGTCCCTATGCGTTCTATCAGTATTGGATCAACGTCGAGGACGCGGACGTCATCTCCTTTCTCAAGTGGTTCACGATGATGTCGCAGGAGGAGATCGAGGAGGTGCGCGTCACGCACGAAGCCGCGCCGCACGAGCGCGACGCCCAGCGGACGTTGGCGCGATACATGACGAAGCTCCTGCACGGCGAAACAGAGCTTCAGCGAGCCGAAGCGGCGTCGAAGGCGCTCTTCTCCGGCGACGTGCGATCGCTCGATGACCGCATGCTGAACGAGGTATTCGCCGACGTGCCGCATTCGACGCATGATCGCGCATCGCTCGGCGGCGAGGGCGTTGATGTCGTCGATCTGCTGGCGCAGACGACGTTGGTGTCATCGAAGCGCGAAGCGCGCGAGTTCGTCGGCAATGGCGCGGTTTCCGTCAACGGCGAACGGATCGAGCCGGGACGGCGCCTGCGATCGGACGACCTGCTTCACGGCCGCACGATCCTGCTGCGCCGAGGCAAAAAGCACTGGCACGCGACGAAGTGGGATTGAGGTTGCAGGCGCGGAGGTTTGGATCTCAAATCTCAAATCTCAAATCTCAAATTTCAAATCACCAAGTCACCAAATCACCAAATCACCAAATCACCAAATCACCAAATCACCAAATCACCAAATCACCCGGACCTTCGAAGACTCAGGTCCGGCGTTCTCTCACCAAATCACCCATTCACTCTCCCCCAACCGGCTCGATGCGGATGCCGATGATCGGCCGCGCCGGGCGGCCGTCGATCAGCGCGGTGATGGGCAGGTTCGTCGATGCCGATCGCGCGCCGTCGTCGATCGACAAGGCTTCGAAGAACGACACCGGCTTCTCGGTGATTCGGTTTTCGAGATCGCGCGCGCTCAGGTGGACGAATGCGACCACGATCGCCCGGCCGGATTCGATCGCGTTGATGATCTCCGCCTCGCCGCGAACCGACACGTTGCGCAGAATCGTGGGATCGAGCTCGAGCTTGAAGTCGTTGGCCGTCTCGTGCGGCCCGGCGACCTGCACCCGAACCGTGTCCAGCGTCGTTTCACGAATCGTCGAAGCGATCGTCAGCGAGACCTGCACCGTCGGGGGGACGATTCGCACGTCGTCGTTGAGTCGCAGGTTCTCCGGCGTCTGCACGGGCAGCTCGATGCGGTGCAGCCGGCCGGGTTCGAGCTGGGCGATCTGCGACGAAATCGCGACGGCCTCGACGGTCGGCTGAGGCGCGAGCGTGCCGCGCAGACGGCTGGGAAGGACGATATCGACCGTCTCGGGATGGATGGCCGGCTTGTTCTCCAGGCGAATGTTCGGCACGACCAGCGAGACGCGCGCCGCCACGCGAACCATTTCGTCGATTTCAAGTTCGAGCACCGGCGGATCGCAACTGAGGATCGTCACGCCCGTGCGAGCGATCGCGTCAGCTCGTTGCAGAACGTCCACCAGGTTGATGCTGTGGTGGCCGGGCTCGAGCGGCAGGTCGTTCGTGCCCAGCTCCAGCGTCAACGGGCGGCTGTTGAGGCCCAGCGCGTCTTCCAGCGCCAGCGCCGAGCCCTCGATCATCAGCCGCACGGTCGTGGTGTCCGGCTGAACAACCCATGCGTTGGGATCGGGCGAGACGATTTGCAGGCGCAATTCGAGCGGCTTCTGGTCGCGCGTTTCCGCCGCGGCCCAGTACCAGATGAGCATCGTCACGAAGGTGACGATCACGTAGGTCGGAATGTTCCTGCGGAAGTTCGACACGTTGCTCCCAGGCGGACCTGCATGATCGCGCGCTACGCGACGCTCCGCTGCTTGCGGCGCGCTGCCGGTTCTTCGCCGGCTTCTGCGACTTCGGCGGCTTCGTGTTGAGCGGCGGTCGGCTCGGGCGCCGCCGGATTCGCCGCGCTTGGCGTCATCGGCGCTGCCAACCGCAGCGCGAGGATTTCGCGGAACTGCTCGCGCGGCAGGTCATAATCCACTCGTCCTCCCTCCGAGAGGCTGATGGTTCCCTTTTCCTCGCTGACAATCACGACCAGACAGTCGCTTTCCTGGCTGAGCCCCGCGGCGGCGCGATGGCGCGAACCGAGCTCGCTTCCCAGCGCGCCTTCCTCGATCAGCGGAAACTGCACGCCCGCGGCCGCGACGCGGTCGCCTCGAATGACCACGCCCAGGTCGTGCAGCGGGCTGTTGGGCCAGAAGATGGATTCCAGCAGCCGCGCGCTGACTTTCGCGTCGATCTCCTGGCCGACTTCGACCAGTCCGCCGAGCTTCACGTCGCGCTCGATGGCGATCAGCGCGCCGAACTGGTTCTTGCTCAGGAACTCGACGGCCTGGCTCACCGCCTCGACCACCTGGTTCACGTGCTTCTTCGTCGTTCGCAGGAAGCTCGTGTGTCCCAGCCGGATCATCGCGTGACGCAGCTCCGGCTGGAAGACGACAACCAGCAGGATGGCGAGCAGGCCCAGGAAGCGGTCATAGATGAAATTCAGTCGCCCGAAGGCGTCGGTGGCTTCGCCGAGCACGCGAAGGGCGAGCGTCAGCACCACCAGCAGGATGAAGACGCCCTTGATTACGCCCGCGCCGCGCGTCCCGGCCAGAAAGCGGACGATCAGGTACACGCACACCCAGATGACCGCCAATTCAATGACGACCTCATACCAGTAATAGCTCATCAAAAGCTGTTGAAGTCGCAGCAACATCGTGGCACGAGCTTTCGGGGGAAGAGGGGGGAGCTTGGAAGTATATCGTGCCGCGGAAGGTTGAAACCGAAGCAGATGGGCGTGAAAGCGTCGCCGCCGCGCCCTACGATGACGCCATGAGCCGATTCGCCGCCGATTATCAGGTCGCTCGATCGACGGGACTGTGCGCCGCCACCGGGCGGACGCTCCAGCCCGGCGAACCCTGCATCGCCACCTTGAGCGATCGCGTTGAAGACGAGGGCTTCGATCGCGCCGACTACAGCCTGCAAGCGTGGAGCGGGGGCAATCGACCCGAACGTCTTTTCAGCTTCTGGCGCGCCACCGCCCCCGATCCCAGGCACAAGCCGAACATGCTCGTGGACGACCAGGTGCTGATGGAGGTCTTCGAGCGACTCGCCGATGACGACCGCCCCCAGCGCATCGCCTTTCGTTTCGTCCTCACGCTGATACTCATGCGCAAGAAGCTGCTGAAGTTCGTCGGCCGGGAGCGCCAGGCGGGAACCGAGGGCCCGCAAGAGCATTGGCTGGTTCACAGGCGAGGCGACGACCCCGATGCTTCGCCGCAGCGCGTGCTGAACCCGCACTTGGCCGACGATGATGTTCGGGAATTGACCGCGCAGCTCTCGGAAGTGCTGCAAGGTGAGTTTTGAGCTGCAAGACGTTGGCGTTCGCGCTGATCGCGCTGGCGGCGATGTCATCTTCGCCCGGCTGCGCATCGCCCGACGGCGGCGGAGCGCCGGTGGCGCCCGATACCGAACTGCCTTCGTGGCAAACGCTCTCGGATCAATACAACGGGCGCATCGACAAGCTCGAATACCTCGCTGCCCGCGGCACGATCAGCCTGCGATGGCGCGATGAACACGGCCAGCAGCACAGCGAGCCGCAGGGCGAGTTGGATCTCTGGCTTCACCTGCCGGCAAGCACCGCGCTCTCCATCGACAAGCTGGGACAGCGCTACTTCTGGATCGGCTCCGACGACGAGCAGTTCTGGATGTTCGACCTCGCTGAGGAACCGACGACGCTCTTCGTCGGCCGCCATGATGATTTCATCGCTTCGCGAACGCCGATCGGCCTGCACCCGCTGACAATGCTCGATCTGCTCGGCCTGACGAGATTGGCGGATAAAGCGGGGGCCGCGCGCCTCTCGGCGGATGGGAATTCGATCGTCGTGCAGCTTGATGGCCCTAGCGGCCGCGTGGACATCCATCTCGATCCGCAAACGCGTCTGCCGGTTCGCAGTCAGGCGCGTGACGAGGCGGGCGAAGTGGTCATGACCTGCGAGATGCGCGACTATAAACCCGCCTTTCTGCCGGGGACGATGGTGCTGCAGCACCCGATGGTGCCGGGGGTGTGCGAGTTTCGCGATTCAGCGGACACCCTGCACATTCGAGTGCAACTGGAAGCGCCGACGTGTGACACGCAGGGCCAGCCCTATCCGCGTGTGTTCGAGCTGTCGAAACTCACGGAGCATCTCAAACCCGCGCGGACGCAGCGTCTGGACGAACCAGCCGCGGAGCCGTCGGCCACGCCCCAGGCTTCGCTATCATCCGGCGATGCAGCGAACTGACCGGGGCCGGCTTCTTTTCATGTGGGTGTTGATCGCCCTCGCGCCGCTGCTGGCGTCGCCCGCTCATGCCGCGCCCCCGGCCGACGAACCGGTGATCGCGGCGGCGTCGAACGAGCACCTGTGGTTCGTCCGCTCGTCCGGTCGCGAGGCGCCGGCATGGGAGTTGTGTCATCACGCGACGGCGATGCGCGGCCCGCACTACCGGCCGCAGTTGCCCCTGGAGCGCATGCCCGCTGCGATGGCCGCCTGGGACGACCAGCTTTGGCTGGTGTTCGAGCCCGACGGCTCGGCGCAGCGCGATGTCTTCACGGTGCGAATTCAGCGGCTGTCACTGACCGAGCCATACTTCCAGACGATCCCGCCGGACCGCATGGAGCTTGTAGCGGCGTTGCCCGCCGACGGCGCGCTGGCGGGATTCGCGGCGACGCCCGACGGGCCGGTGGCGCTGCTCGCGGCCGCCGGCGATGCCCGCGCGGGCGAGCCGCAATTGCTGCAACTGCACGGCAGTCGCTGGGTTGAGCTCGCCTTGCCCACGCCATCGCCAATTGCTGGCAACTCGCTTCTTCTTGGGCTACAGGGTCACGGCGCTCAGCTTGCGGTCGTCTCGCGCGAGCCTGCCGCGACAGGCGCGGGCTTGCGCTCGGTGCGAATCGACCGGCGCGACGCCGAGGGCCGATGGGAAAGCGACCTCGTGCCCGAGTGGCCAGGCGACGCGATCCACGCGGCAGGCTTTGGCGACCAGGTTGCCTTGTTCACCGCGGACGCCACGGCCGATCGTTGGACGGTGTTGCTGGCTCGTGATGGCCAGGCGCTGCGCGCCGCGGACCTGCCCGCGCCCGCTTCGCGATCGACGGTGCTGACCCTCGGCGACACGACCCGGCTGCTGTTCACCGACGCCGCGCGACGGCTGATCATTCAGGAGCTCTATCTGCCGGCGGCGGGCGTCGGCGAGATGGTCGCGCTCACGCCGCAGCCCGCCGGCTCGCGAAGCCTCTGGGCGATGGCGATCGCCTTCGCGGCGATCGTCGGCGGCGTGCTGCTCGTGCTCGTCGTGCGCCCCGGGTCGCGAAAGCCCGTCACGCTGCCCGCCGGTTGGAGGCAGGTTCCCATTTTCTCGCGATTGCTGGCACTGTTGCTGGACCTGCTTCCCGCGGCGATCGTGACGATGCTTGCGCTGGAGGCGCGCCCGGCAGATCTTGCGCGTATCCCGCTGCTGACGCCCGACTTCGCCGATTCCTGGCCTTACTTGTTGATGGTCTTTCTCACGGTCGCCCACAGTCTGATCGGAGAACTGGCGTTTCGACGGTCGCTGGGGATGGCGTTCCTGGATGCGCAGGTTGTCGGCGAGGGCGCGGGTTCGCCGAGCGCGGTGCAAATTCTGCTTCGCAACCTCGTGAAGCTTTTGATGCTCGTCATACCACCACTTGCGGTGTTCGCGCTCATCACGCCCAACCTTCAGGGTTTGCACGATGCGCTGTCGCGCACGATCGTCGCGCACCAGAGCGAAGGCGACGAGCAGGTCCGAAAAGAACGCGGGAATTGACGCCACGGATGCGGTCGGCGGTGCGCGGAGATTGCTGAAGTTTCCATTCCTGCGCGACCGATAAGGCGAGCGAAGGTGAACGGAGTCGCCTTCGCATTGATCGGAACCGGGTCGGGCCCGACCCCTTTGCCATGCAAGGATGGAACTGGTGGCTGGCGAGCAGCACACGGAGCAGGACGCTCAAGCCGTCGCCGAGGAGTTTGCCGCCGAGGTCGAGCTCACGCCCGACGAGCAGGCGGAATCGTGGTCGTCATGGGCGAACCTGTGGCAGGCGCCCGCGATCATCATCAGCACCGCGCTGATCATCGCGGCGCTGTTCGTTGCGGCGGAGAGCGCGCCGGAGCACGACTTCGAAGGCGCGCTGGGCGAGCTTGAACACGCTCTCGCCGCCGAACATCTCACCAACGACCAGTTGCAGACCATCGCCTCGCACCTGCGCGAGACGATTCAACCCTACATCGACGAGGCCACGGCCTCGCAGAAGGGGCGCTACCACGCCTTGATCGGCGACTGGTTCGCCACCGCCAGGCGGCTTGACGCGCTTGACCGCGATTCGCGTGCCGCCGAACGCATCGACGAACATTATGCGCGGGCGGTCGAGCTGGGCATCACGCTGAGTGCGGCCCAGCTCGAGGATTGGGCCGAAGCGCTGCTGCAAACGGGCGATCTGGCCGCCGCGCAGCAGCGGCTGGACGAGCTGGACGCGCGTGATTTGCGCGACTCGGCCGACGCGAACCTGCGCGGCCATCGCAATCGCGTCTTCCGCGGGATCATCGAATACACGCTTCGCCACGGCGACCTCGATGATCGCCGGACGCTTGAACTGCTCAGCGAGTTCCGCGGCGACGAGCGCGTCGCCCCCGCCG
>CAZLDF010000079.1:0-2880 GCA_964558095.1 uncultured Isosphaeraceae bacterium
CGCCTGGAACGGATGCGCATGGCGCTTGAAGAAGGCAAACGCCTCATCTGGCAGAACATCAGGATGCGCAGGGGGCGGGAGTATTGAACGCACTCGAGCGCGGTTCGCCACTGGCCGTCCCATCAGTAGTTGCCCAGCGACGTCACGTCGCTCTGGTTGACCAGGTTGTAGAACTTCAGCGTCTCCTCGTACGAACCCTGGTCGGCGACGCGAGCGCGGATCACCCCACGCGCCGAGTTATACCAATACGCCCCCGCGCTGTGCGGCGTGAGCACCTTGTCCTGCGGGTGGGGGAACAACGGCTGCTCCACCACCTCGATCGAAGGCACCTTGGCGCTGCTTTCCGGATGCACCGGCAACTTGCCGCTGCGGAACCATTCGGGGCTGATCTCCGTGGGGTGGCCATGCGGGCCGGTTCCGTCGGAGTGATATTCGATCATGGACTGGATGAGGGCGATGTTGAACTGAAGCGTCGAGGCGCGAGCCGCCTGCCCGACGTGCATGAACCGGGGCGCGGCGATAGCCGCCAGGATCGCCAGCAGGGCGATCACGATCATCACCTCAACGAGGGTCAGCGCGCGCAGCAGCCGCGCCCCCATGGCGCCCGGTGGGTGCATGATAGGAGTATCGGATATGCGCTCGGCCCCGCCGGGGCCGGTCCCGCCGCGAAGCTGGGAAAGCAAAGCGAATGATTCAGATGGCGCAAGCCCCCGCCCGATAACCTGTGCGGAGGTAGTTTCATGGCGAAGATCCACCGCGGAGCGCACTCGTCCACCGGGCATGCCGACGCACCTTCCACATCGCCATCGGACCACGCAGCGGACCTTGACAACACGGACCTGCTGCTGATCGTCGTCGGCGCGGCCATCGAAAGCGAGATCGCCGAGCGCCCCCTGGCCGGCGAGCTGCGCGACGCCGTCGAGCGCCGCCAGCGCGAGGCGCCGCTGATCGAGCAACCCGTCGGTGATGAGGTGCCGCTGCGGCCGGTCGTCTGCACCGACGTCTGGTTTCTCAACGATTCGTCCCTCGGCGGACAACCAGTCATCTGCATCGGCCCGCCCCAGCACAACGCCGCCACCGCGTACTTCGCCGGCAAACTTCCCACCGCGTTCATCCTCGAAGGTGCATTTCGGATCCAACTGGACCCGCAGTGGCTCGATCTCACCGCGTGCATCTGGGGCGTTCGCACCGGCGACACCGCGGCGGGCGTGCGATTGTTCTGCGAGCGATATCTCGATGACTTCGTGCGCGCTGCGCTGGAACGCTGAGCGAGTGAGCGGGCCAGTGAGTCAGACGCTCAGCGCGTGAGTGAACTTTCACGCTGCAATCTGAAATGTTGCGCGTTTCGAGTATCCTTCAATCGCAACGCTCGTCGCGGCGTCGTCGCGCTCGCTGCGCGCGCCGCGTCCCAGCGCCGCTGGCGCTGCGCAGCGCCTAGCATGCGATTCGAAGCCGCTGCGCGCACGCGAAGGAATCCGCCATGCTCCAGCAAGACGCAGATCAATCCGCCGCGGACGCGCCGGCCCTTGCAGCAGCCGAGCCCCAGCAGCTCGACGACGCCGCCGCGGACGCCGCCGCGGAGTTCGACTGGGAGGCCTGGGCGTGGTTCGGCGGCAAGCTCGCGCTCGCCATCCTCGTCGGCATCGCGGCCCACTGGCTCGTCTTCACCCTCGCCAGGCGCTTGGCGCGGCGAAGCGCGACCGACCTCGATGACGTGCTGCTCGATCGCCTTCGAGCGCCGTCGCTCCTGATCTTCCCGCTGCTGGCGCTGCTGCTGATCTCGCCGGCGATCACCAGACTCACGCCGTCGCAGCTTGCACTGCTGCGGCACATCATCAGCATCGGTGCGATCGCGGCGGCGACGTGGCTGGTCGTCGCGATCGTCGGCGTCGGCGAGCGCTTCATCAAGCAGCGCCATCGCATCGACGTCGCCGACAATCTCGCAGCCCGGCGCGTGCACACGCAGATCACGGTGCTGTCGCGCGCGGTGATGGTGTTCATCGTCATCCTCGGCGCCGCCGCCGCGGTGATGACGTTTCCGCGCATGCGCGAGCTGGGCATGAGCCTGCTGGTCTCCGCCGGCTTCGCGGGCCTCGCCATCGGTCTCGCCGCACGGCCTGTGCTCGAAAGCCTTATCTCCGGCGTGCAGCTCGCGTTCACGCAGCCCATCCGCCTCGACGACGTCGTCATCGTCGAAGGCGAGTGGGGCCGCATCGAAGACATCACCACCACCTACGTCGTCGTCAAGACCTGGGACGAGCGCCGGCTGATCGTCCCCTTCTCCAAGTTCATTTCTGAACCGTTCGAGAACTGGACGCGCACCTCGGCGGACATGCTCGGCACGGTGATGATCCACGCCGACTACGCCGTCGATGTCGATGCGGTGCGGAGCGAACTGCAACAGATCGTCGAAGCGAGCGAGCACTGGGACAGCCGCACGTGCAAGGTGCAGGTGACGGACGCAAGCGAGCGAACGGTGCAGCTGCGCGTGACGGTGAGCGCCGCGAATTCCGGCGCGCTGTGGAACCTGCGCGTGCTGGTGCGGGAGAAGCTGCTGGCGTTCATGCAGCGCGAGCACCCGGACTGGCTGCCGCGAACGCGAGTCGAAATGGAAACCACGACTGCGGGCCAGACTCGCGAGCCGTGACGCCGGATTTGTAACTTGGGACCTCTTCATATTGATGAACTTTGGTCATTTGCGCGCATCGCGGCGCGCCTTCGACGTCGCCCCATCGACTGAAACGCCATTTCCACGCTCCGGGAAGGGTTTTTGGCCTTCATATGGAGCTGCGTTGATGATTTGCGCATTTCAGCGCTTTTCGATCGCGAACGAATCGGAATCACTGAGTTTTCGCGCGGCGTTGGAGATTTGGTGATTGC
>CAZLDF010000080.1:0-2832 GCA_964558095.1 uncultured Isosphaeraceae bacterium
CGCCGATGACGATCGCCGTCTTGGCGAGCGCCGCGCCGCCGCGATCGCGGCGCTTGCGGATGACCCACAACGCGCGGAATCCCATCAGCGGGCCTATCAGCGCTGCCGGCACGCACAGCGGCAGCACGCCGAGCAGACTGAAGGTGAGCGACGCGATCGCCCAGCCGCTGGTGCGCCGCGTGGTTGAAGACAGTTCCGCGGCGGAAGGAGTGGTTGGCTCAGCCGCCATCGTCACCGGTGCCGCCGTCGCCGTCGCCGCCTGTGTCGGCATCCTCTGCATCAGCATCAGCTTCACCTTCAGCATCAGCATCGGCGTCCGCCCCGGGCGGCGCGGGTGCACCAGACTGACTGCCGAGGGGGCCGGGGGGCGTCGCGGCGGACGGCGGCTCTGGCGGGAACGTGATGTCGCCGCGATCAGCATCCTTGATCGTGATCGATTCCAGCCGGAAGATGAACGCGCCGGTGTTCTGGTCAGCGAAGATGAATCGTCCCTCGGCCTTGACCTGGCCGCTGGTGAAGTCCAACACGTACGGGGTATCCATGTACGGTTGGCCGGGGCTGGATTGGCGGCCTTGCATCGCCTGCTGGTCCATGCGGGCGGATTGGAATTCGCCGTAGCGGCTTCGAAGCTCGTCGATGAAGTCGGCAGCCTCCTGGTCGGTGAACGTCACGCCGGCGGGCGTGTACAGATTGGCCCTGAACGTCGCCCAGTCGCCATCGAAACCGGCGCGAAGCACTGGCTCAGGAGCATTCATCATCTGCGCCCAGATCTGGCCCATCCAGATTCCGAAGACCACCTGCCCGGCGGTGAAGATCAAACTCAGGATCACCGCCGCGATACCCAGGCCGCGGCCCTTTCGCGGCGCGCTCGGTCCGGTCGTCGCGATGGCCACGAACCCCAGAATCAGACCCGGCAGTGTCGCCAGCGGGCAGCAGAAGATGAGGCTGAGCACCAGCGCGGTGATCGCCAGGCCGCTGGTCGGGCGCGAAGCGCCCATCGCGCCGGGCGGTTGCTGATAGCTGCCTGCGTAGGGATTGCTTTCATACTGGCTCATCGTGCGAGGCCTCCATGCAAGTCGTTGCGGCGGCATGGTACGGGCAGCGCGGGTTTCCTGCACGTTCGCGTCGAGAATCAGGAAGCGGGAGTCGGGTGTCAGGAGGCAGGAATTGAGCATCTGACTCGACACGCCGCTGACTCCCGGCTCCTGATCCCTGTCCCCTGCCTCCTGTCCCCTGCCTCCTGTCCCCTGCCTCCTGTCCCCTGCCTCCTGTCCCCTGCCCCCTTCCCCCACTGCTACACTTCGACCAATGGACGGCCGCTTCGCAGGGATGCGCGTGACGGTCATGGGCCTCGGCCGCTTCGGCGGCGGAGCCGGTGCCGCACAGTGGCTCGCACAACAAGGCGCCCACATACTCGTCACCGATACCGCAGGCGACTGTTCATTGGCAGAGTCGATCGCCCCGCTGATGCCGCTTGTCGAGCGCGGCGACATCCAACTTCGCCTGGGCGAGCACCGCGAGTCCGACTTCACTCACTGCGATCTCGTCGTCGCCAACCCAGCGGTCAAGACGCCCTGGACCGATCGATTCCTCACCGCGGCTCGCGATGCGCGCGTGCCGGTCACGACCGAAATACGACTGCTCGCCGAACGCTTGAACCGCGGTCGAGTCATCGGCGTCACGGGCAGCGCGGGGAAGTCGACGACCAGCGCGATGATTCATCATCTATTGGTTCAATCGGGGCGGCCCGCGCACCTCGGCGGCAACATCGGCGGCTCGCTGCTGAATCAGCTTGATGACCTCCGCGAACATGACTGGATCGTCCTCGAACTCTCAAGCGCCATGCTGTGGTGGCTTGGCGACGAGGGCGGGGCGTGGTGCGGCGCGCACGGCTGGTCGCCGGGCATCGCTGTCCTGACGAACATCGAACCCAATCACATCGACTGGCACGGCTCGTTCGAACACTACGCCCGGTGCAAGCAGGAAATATTCCGCTATCAGTGCATCGGCGATCATCAGGTGCGCGACGTTGCGATGGATGGCCTCTCGCGGCCGGTCGCGCTCGGGGGGGGTGTGCCCGGCAGGCACAATCAGCTCAACGCGCACATCGCGATCGAGGCGGCGCGACTGGCGGCGAACGTCGATTTCGATGATGCGGTCCGCTCGCTCGCGAGTTTCGTCGGGCTGCCTCACCGTCTGCAACTTGTGGCGGAGCACGATGGGATGCGGTTCTTCAACGACTCGAAATCGACCACGCCGCGCGCGACCCTGCTCGCGGTCGATTCGTTCGAAGATCGCTCTCGCGTGCACCTGATCGCCGGCGGATACGACAAGGGCATCGACCTCTCCGCCATTTCAGGATTGGGTGGGCGGCTGGGCGGCTTGTACACGATCGGCCAAACGGGGATGCGACTGCGCGAAACCGCGAGCGGCGGCGGCGGGCATGTCGTGTTCTGCGAGACGCTTGACCGAGCCGTGCACTGCGCACGCGAACGCATGAAGCCCGGCGACGTGCTCCTGCTCAGCCCCGGCTGCGCGAGTTGGGATCAGTTCGACAACTTCGAACAGCGCGGCGAGGCGTTTGTTGCTTGTATCCGGCGCGCCGAGGCGACGGATCGCGGAAGCAATGCCATTGCACGCCGCCATCAACTCTCCGGCCGTTGAGGCCGGAGAATTGATCACAGGCGGGACGCCTGTGCCACTGTCCTATCACAGGCGAGACGCCGGACGTGCGGCCCTCCCCCCAACCCTCACCCAAAGGGGGCCGGAGCTTTGACATGATTGGTACTTGTCCCCCTGGCCGACCAGGGCGCTTATCGACTTTCGAACCAT
>CAZLDF010000081.1:0-3394 GCA_964558095.1 uncultured Isosphaeraceae bacterium
CGCGTGCTGTCTGCCCGATGGCTGCCAGCTTCTGACTGAAGACGACTGCGATTCGGCCGGCGGCGAGTATCAGGGCGACAACTCGCTCTGCGATGTGCGCGGCGGCTCCGTCTGCCCCCCCTTCGGCGCTTGCTGCATCAACTCCAGTTGCGAGCTTTTGTCAGAACAAGCATGTAGCGACGCCGGCGGCATCTGGGCCGGCCCCGACACGGTCTGCTCCGATCCAAATCGTGGTGGCGTCGATTGCAGCATCGACGGCGCTTGCTGCTTCCCCGACGGCTCGTGCACCATCGCGCTTGGCGAGGAACATTGCGAGACCACCCTCGGCGGCGAGTACCACGGCGACAACAGCATCTGCACCTTCCTTCGCAGAGCCGGCAACGTGTGCCCCGATGATGAACTGGGCGCTTGCTGCTTCGCAGACTCCAATGAGTGCGAAAACGATCGCACCATCAGCGGCTGCAACCTCGACGGCGGCGAGTGGCTCGGTCCGGGTACACAGTGCGTCGTCAACGGCGACAGCGACTGCCCCCCCGGCGGCGCCTGCTGCCTCTCCAACGGCTGCGTCCCCACCTCCGGCCAGTACGAGTGCGAATTCCTGCTCGACGGCGTTTATCAAGGCGACAACACAGCCTGCCCCGTGCGCGGCGTCTCCTGTCTCGGCGCTTGCTGCATTCCCCCCGGCCCCTTCGGCGACTGCGCTCCGGACGTCACGCCCGACGACTGCGTGAACATCCACAACGGCGTCTTCCAGGGCTTCGGCAGCACTTGCATCGACAACGGCGACCTCACCTATACCTGCCCGCTTGGCGCCTGCTGCTTCATCCAGCGCGGCGGCGACTGCGCCAACGATTTCACCGCCATCGAGTGCGACGCCAACGGCGGCATCTACCAGGGCGACGGCACCGAGTGCGACTTCGACGGAAAATTGTTTTTCTGCCCCGAACCGCCCACAGGCGCCTGCTGCTTCCTCGATGGCAAGGACGGCGGACGCGGCTTCGGCAACTGCGAGCCCGACGTGACAGAGGACTACTGCGAAGTCGAACTGGGCGGCGAATATCAGGGCGACGGCACCGAGTGTGTATTCGACGGCAAGTTCTTCTTCTGCCCCGAACCCGTCGGCGGCGCGTGCTGCAACGACCTCGGCACCTGCGTCCAGGCGCCTTCCGGCCAGGTCTGCGAACAAAACGGCGGCGTGTACATCGGCGACGGCACGACCTGCGTGCTCGTTCAGAACGGCATCCGCGGCGACCCCGCCATTTGCCCCACCAGCGGCCTGTGCTGCCTGCCCGGCGGTTTCTGCATCAACGTCGTGGACGAAGCCGAGTGCGATCAGCAGGGCGGCAGCTTCCTCGGCAACGGAAGCCAGTGCGGCGCGCCGCGATACGCGTCCACGCCCAACCTCGCCATTCCAGATAACGAAGCGACGGGCACCTTCGACAGCATCACGATTCCCGACTCCTTCACCATCACGTCCCTGCGCGTCGAAGTGAACATCACGCACACCTACGTCGGCGACCTTTTCATCGATCTCCAGCACGTCCCCAGCGGCACGATCATCAATCTGTGGAATACCCAGTGCGCCGGCAGCGCCAACATCAACACGACATTCGTTGACGGCGGCGCGACTACTCTCTGCTTAGAGGTCAGCGCCGGCGGCGGAGAAGTCGATCCCACGATCAGCGGCAACGGCCCAGCGCTCGCCACGCTCAACGGGCTGGACGCAATGGGCGAATGGCGCCTTCATGTCTCGGACCTCGAGCCCCCGGACGTCGGCACGCTCAACTCCTGGGCACTGCACTTCACCACCGACGACGACATCTGCCCCGCGCCGGACTGCCCCGACGTCCTGCCCGGCCAGCCGCTCAACGGCGACCGCGTAATCCGCGGCTTCCTCGTCGGCTGGGCCGTCGATGCCGTCACGGGCGAAGAAATTCGCTGGAACCATCTCTCCGGCGGCGCGACGCTCATCAACTATCGCGATGCCGCCGCGTGGGAATACACCGCCTACACAGCGCCCGTCACCAACGACGCTCTGCACGGCGAACCCACCGGCACGCCGGGCGTCCTGAACCTCGGCATCCCCGATCCGATCACCAATCTCGCTGAATACGGCGCCGGCTTCGACTTCCTGCTCGTCGATTTCTATGCAGTCGGCCACACCGCGTTCACGAACCTCAACGTGTTCTCCTTCGGCGACAGCGTGACGCTGCTGCCGCTGGACCTGGACTTCCGCCAGGACAACGGCGGGCCGACCATCACCAAGGCCGACATCCTGGTGTGGAACGAAAACGAGTTCAAGATTTCCGGCACGAAACGCTGTCTGTTCTGCTGGGAGCAGGAGCGGCTTCGCGACTTCCCCGCGCCCAACGGCTTCCTGATCACCAGCCTCCAGACCGACAAGGGCCGGGCGCGCATCGACGGCGTGGCGCACAACAACGAAATCAGCGGGCCCGCGTGCTGGCTCGATTTCGATCCCGATGACGAACTTCCCGTCGGCGCCGATCCGCGCGATGTGCTCAGCCGCGACACCTCGATGGTCGGCGTGGCGCACAAGGCGCTCTCGTTCGGCCTGCTGCTGGGCCGGCCGGAAGAAACGGGCACGCACCTCGTCGGCACGGGCACGCAGCCGGCGGTGATCCAGTGGGACTACGACGCGGTGGGCGGCGGCGGCGGCTCGCCGGAATCGCCCGGCGCCGGGGGGGGGTTGGGCGACATGCATCCCGAGATGGCGCGAATCGTCCGCTCGCTGCAGGATCAGATCGAGCGCGGCAAGCGCCGCGCCGGCGGCGCGCACAGCGCGCAGGCAGCGCAGCGCCGGCAGGACCAGGAGCAGCGCGGCACGCCGGAGTTCGACCGCGTCGGCACGAGCGAAAAGGGCAGCCTCATCATCTGGCCCAAGATCGAGGTCAAGTTCGACGCCGTCACCGGCGCGCTTATCGCCGACACGTTCATCACCCTCAACAACGATTTCGACGATGACGTCGTCGTGCAGTTCTACTTCGTCAACGGCGACGACCCCGTCCAGGCGAACGGACTTGTCTGCGAGCAGCCGGGCTGGAACAACTTCGACGTCGCGATCACATTGACGGCGAACCAGCCGGTGTATTGGAAGGCCTCCGACGGCCTGCCGCTGGGCATGCCCTCGTTCATCCAGCTCGATCCCGGCGCGGGCAACCCGTAAGAGCGCCTCACAAGACAGTGGCACAGGCGTCCCGCCTGTGGGGGGGGAGGGAGCCAGTGGCACAGGCGTCTCGCCTGTGTCGCATCCGCGGCCTCAACGGCCGCGGATGCGAAGAGGCGTGCAACCGCGTTGTTCGACTCGTAGCGAAGGGCAATACCGGCGCCATTGCACGCGCGGCAGCGCCGATCGCGGCGTTGAGCCGCGATCAGC
>CAZLDF010000082.1:0-5027 GCA_964558095.1 uncultured Isosphaeraceae bacterium
GAAGCGAAAGCGATTCGGAGCCCGCATTCCGCCTAAGACGATCGCGGCGGAGGCGGCGTCGCCGTCGATCTGCACGTCGTCGATCGTCGTTGCGCGGGTGCCTTCGTCGCCGAACCAGCCCTGCTGCACCGCGTACATGAACAGTTGGTCGCCGGTGAGAGACGCCAAGTAGTCTCGGTCCACTTGATGACGCACGCTCGCGATCGTCAATCGATCCATGAAGGACATGCTGAAGATTGTCGCGCGGTCTGCTTCGAGGGCCGCTTGGCGCATCCGACCGTAATAGTCTCGGGTGTTCTGAGTGACAACCATGATCGCCTGCTGGCTGTCTTTGTTGAGAATCGCGGTCTTGTAGGCGTCGAATGTCTCCTGGATCTTTGCGGAGTCGTCAGACGCCCCGCTGCAACCAACCAGCAGGCAGAATGCGAGAATGAGAAACGCTCGATGGGCGAACAGGTGAATCATCGGGGTGCCCTCCGTCCAATTCGAATCGACGTACATCGCATCATGGCGATGTGATCGTTGCTCGTCAACGCGGGTGTCATCTGGCAGAGTCATCGCGACTTATTGCACGATCCGCCCTCACCCCTAACCCCTCTCCCACCCCCCCAATTGGAGAGGGGGACAGGAATCAATCAAACAGCGCATCGTGCAATTCGACGATGCCTTTGCCTTGCGTTGCGATGGTTTCGAGGATCGGGCGACCCGCAGCGATGTCCAGCAGCTCGCGCTTGAGTTTGCTTTCGCCTGCGAAGTCGGCCTTGTTGATGACGAAGAGGTCTGCGATTTCGAGGATGCCCGCCTTGTCCATCTGCACCGCGTCGCCCATGCCGGGCACGACGACGACGGCTGTGCGATCGACGTATTCGCGGATGCGCACTTCGTTCTGCCCCGCGCCGACGGTTTCGATGATGAGCGTTTCAAAGCCCGCGCCGCCGATGAGCTCGATGATGTCGGGGAGCGTGGCGTAATCCTCGCCGGTGATTGCGAGCGAGCGGTAGAAGATGTTCTCATCGACGCGGTTGAAATCGACGCGCAGGCGATCGCCAAGCAGTGCGCCGTTGGTGATCGGGCTCATGGGATCGAACGCGACGACCGCCATTTTCTCATGCCGCTGCACGGCTTCGCTGGCGAGGTCGGCGACGAGGGTCGATTTGCCCGCGCCGGGCGCGCCGGTCAGACCGATGACGCGCGCCGGGCGCTTTCTTGAGGGAGAGGCGGACGGACTTAGGTCCGTCTGACGCCTCGACGCGCGGGTTGAATGGACGATCGAAATGTTGCGCGCGAGGTTCGCGATTGGATGATTGGACTTCAATGCTCCGTAGGGCTTCGTCGCTTCGCGGACGCCTTCGATGATGGAGTCCATGCTCGTGCCGGTGTGGTAGATGCGGTGGACGCCCGATTCAAGGAGGGTTGCGATGTCTTCCTGAGGGATGATGCCGCCGACGTTGACGATCATGTCCGGCCGGCCGACGTTCTTGCATTCGTCGATGAGCTTGGGCACGAGGATGAGGTGGCTGTTGCTCATCATCGAGCTGGCGAGGAGGTCAGCGTCTTCATCGCGGGCGGAGATCGCGAGGGAGCGCGGCGTCTGCCACAAACCGGAGTAGATCACGTGGATGCCGCCGTCGCGCAGCGCGCGGGCGATGAGTTTGACGCCGCGGTCGTGGCCGTCGAGGCCCATTTTTCCCAGCAGGACGCGCGGCCGGTGCGGCAGGTCGGCGCAGCGATCTTTCTTTTCGATCGCGGTGGTGGGTTCAGCAGTGGGGGTGGGCATGATGATGATGGCCGCGGCGATGAGCGCGCATGGTACTCGCGCAACATCGGGCATTCAAAGGCGGCTGCGACCGCTCAGGCGACCGTCAAAAACTCCGGCGGTGCGAAAAGGCCTCGTCGCCGCAGCGGCGCGGGTCCCTCATGTTCACACATGATGCGAAGCCGAGGCAGGGTATCGGCCCCTCGAACGAGCCATCGAGGCTGCGGGGCTGCTTTGACGGTTTGCGTCCAGGGAGGCGCTGGAATACCTGCCCGTTCGGCGAACAGCTCGACGAGTCCCGCCGCCAGCGCCATTTCGGTTTGGTTCAGTTCGGTCGGAGCGGAGATCTCGCCCCAGCGGAATCCGGCGCGCTGGGCGTCGGCGACCCACTGGCGGGCCGCCAGCGCGTCGTAGTTCAACACTGCGTGTACAAGTTCATTGAGGCTCATGGTCCGATTCCCAAAGGTCGTCGAAGGCATACCGAGCTTTCAATTCCCGTCCTGGAATGATATGACGCTCGACCGCCGACCAGATGCTTTGCCTTCCGCCTTGAAGTGATCGCAGCAACAGCCGCGCATCTTCGATATCCAAGTCGTCGCGCCACGCGGACAGCTTCATGGCGAAAAGCTGCGCCGTGGACGCGGAGCGAATGACAAGGTGACGATGCTCGAAGATCGCTTCGCCAAGGTCAAGTCCGTGGAGATATCCCTTCGCGCCCTCGTTGAGCCAGTCCGGAGGAAGTCCGAGTTCGCCAGCGATCTCGCCGGCGATTTCGGCGACATGGCGAGGCGCGTCGGACTTCAACACGATGGCGTCCACGTCTTTCGTGGAATCTCGCGCTCGATACCGCAGGACCATCGCCGCGCCGCCCACGAGCAAGAGTTCGACGTGCGCGTTCTGCACTCGCAGCTTTTCCGCGAGGGCGCGAAACGCCGCTTCGATGTCCTGGCGCGAGAGTCGCTTCACGATCGCATGATAACTGATGCGATCGGCGCGACACTGAAGCTCTGATCGAGGCCCGATGACCAGAGGCTATAATCCGCCCCATGACTGCCGCCACCGCACACGCGAGATCGGCTGAACGCTCGCCCGGCGGAGATGTCATCACGCATCCCGCCGCGGCGCTCGACGCGGCGTTGCGCAGCGCGATCGCACGCGCGTTCGGCGAGCAGTTCCGCGGCGTCGATCCGCTGATTTCGCCCAGCCGGAACGTCGAGTTCGGCGATTTTCAGGCGAACGTGGCGATGTCGCTGGCCAAGCAGCTTGGTCAGAAGCCGCGCGACGTGGCGGCGAAGATCGTCGCCGCGGCCGATCTGGGCGCGATCGCCGAAGCGCCCGACATCGCCGGGCCGGGGTTCATCAACATTCGGCTCAAGAACGAAGTTCTTGGACGTTTCCTAGAGGCGCTCGACGCTGACCCGCGGCACGGCGTGCCGATTCAAGCCGATCCCGTTCCTGTCGTGATCGACTATTCCAGCCCGAACGTCGCCAAGGAAATGCACGTGGGACATTTGCGCTCGACGATCATTGGCGACACGTTCGCGCGCGTGCTCAGCTTCCTGTACGGGCCGAGCCACGCCGAGCGGGTGATTCGTCAGAATCACTTGGGCGACTGGGGCACGCAGTTCGGTCGCGTCATGCTCGGGCTGTGGTACGAAGCGGTGGCGATGGCGACGGGCGAGCTTGGGTTGCTGAACGGGTGGATCGAGCGGGCCAAGCTGGTTCCGAAGAAGCGATCAGGTGAAACCGCGCAGCAAGCGCACGATCGCGACTCCGCTGAACGCAAACTGCTCGACGAGATTGTTCCATGGCATATCCAGCACTACCTGAAGGACCGGGAAGGCAAGACGTACTTCGAGCCATATCTCGGTCAACGCTTCCCGGACTTGGTGCGGCTTCAGACTCTTTATACCTTCGCAGCCAGCATTACCGAATTCGATTCCGCGGCCTCCTACAAGATTGTAACTCGGGATCATGGGGACACTCCGCTTTCAAAACTGCCGAGCTTGTTTGCAACTTTTGTGCAGCGGCGAGATGAACAGGAGGAGATGGCTTGGAGAAAGAGCCGAGAGACCACGCTGAGCGCTTGCCGTGAAATCTATTCGATGCTCAACATCACGCTGACCGATGCACACATCCGGGGTGAGTCTGAATACCAGAACCAATTGCAATCGGTGGTTGATGCGCTGTTGTCTGCGGGCATCGCGGAAGTGAACGATGGCGCGGTGTGCGTGTTCGTGCCGGGGTTCGCTGATCCGGAAGGCAAGCCGACGCCGATGATCATCCAGAAGAGTGACGGCGGATTCGGCTATGCGACGACCGATCTCGCCGCGATCCGCTATCGCGTGCAGAAACTCAAAGCCGAGCGCATCATCTATGTCGTCGATGCGCGGCAGCGAGATCACTTTCGCGCCGTGTTCGAGGTTGCGCGCATGGCTGGTTGGGACAAGACCACCGAAGATCGTCCCGCGGAACTCAAGCACGTTCCCTTCGGCGCGGTGCTCGGCGAGGACAGGAAGCCCTTGAAAACCCGCAGCGGCGAGAATGTCACGCTCAAGAGCCTGCTCGATGAAGCAGTCGAGCGCGGCACGGCGGAAGTCCGCAAGCGCGCCGACGACCCCAACGCGCCGACGCACGGCTTATCGGACGCGGAGATTCGCGACATCGGCCGCGTCGTCGGCATCGGCGCGGTGAAATACGCCGACTTGTCAAACGATCTGGTGCGCGATTACGTTTTCAATCTGGACCGGATGGTGATGTTCGAGGGCAACACCGGGCCGTACATGCAATATGCCCACGCGCGAATCTGTTCTATCTTCGCCAAGGCCGGGGGGGCCGGGGGGGCGGGCGAAGCGACGGCCGTTGCGACGAAGGAGGCGAAGCTGCTCATCAACGAGCCGGCGGAGAAGCAACTGGCCCTGGCGCTGCTGCGATTCGGCGACGTCGTCCAGGACGTCGCGCGAAGCCTCGAACCGCATCGATTGTGCACCTACCTCTTCGAACTGGCCAACACGTTCAATGCGTTCTATCAGAACTGTCCGGTCCTCATCGCGGAAGCGCCCGAGCTGCGGGGGTCGAGACTGCGCTTGTGCGACCTGACGCGGCGAGTGCTCGCCGACGGACTGGACCTGCTGGGAATCGAAGCGCCGCGGCGCATGTGAATCAGGAGCATCGAGACAATGGGGAACAAGAAGAAACGCAATGCGAGCCGCACAGCGAGCGCCGAGCGACCAAGCGGCGCTCGGGGCAACAAGGGGGGCGACGCGAGGGG
>CAZLDF010000083.1:0-4821 GCA_964558095.1 uncultured Isosphaeraceae bacterium
CACCGCCTCAGGCTCGCCCGCCAACGAAAAACCCGACCTCCAGCGCCGGGTTCGGTTCAATCCAAGCCGATCGCAGACAACGTCGGTCACTCGGCCTTCTGTTCGTATTTCTCCAGCGCGGCCTTGATGGATGCGGCGAACTGGCTGTCCGGCGGAAGGCGCTTCACCGCTTCACGCTGCCACTTGACGGCGTTCTTGATGTCGCCCTTCTCGTAGTACGCCCGCGCCAGCGTGTCGAGGATCATCGGGTCCTTGTCGCCCGTGAGCTTCGACGCCTGCACCGCCGCCTTCAGCGCCAGGTCCAGATCGCGCTTGGGCAGGTTCGGCTCATCGACGATGTACCAGGCGATCTGGTTGAGCGCCAGGGCGTCGTTCCAGTTGTCCTGCACGATCGTCGCGGCGAACTCATACGCCTGCTCGGGCTTGTTCATATCGACCAGCAGCAGGTTGAACTTCGCCATCTGCAACTGCGGATCCTTGGAGTCCTTGAGCATGGCGTCCAGGCCCTTGAGAACGGCCGCGTAGTCGCCGCGCTCGCGCGCGCTGCGAAGCTCGCGCTCCTGTTTGGCGCGCTCGCGCTCAGCCGCCTGAGACGCTTCCCACTTCGCCAGGAACGACTCGCGATCCCATGTGTCCTTCACCACCTGTTCGAGCGGCTCGTCCATGCTCATGGGGTGGCCGATCCACTCGACGCGGCCGTCGAAGCCGACGATGAACGCGGTGGGAATGCCGCGCTGCCCCGATGCCTCCATGTAGTCCTTGTGGCAGGAACGGTCGGGATCGGTCGCCAGCGTGTAGCCGATCTTGTCGTTCCAGAGCATGTTGGCCTGCTTGTCGGTCGAGCAGAGGAACTCCACGACCTTGGACAGGGGCTCGTCGCTGATGCCGATGATCGTCACGGGATAGTCGGCGTAGCGCTGCTCGATGTCGGAAAGATGCGGCATGCTTGCCTTGCACGGGCCGCACCAGGTCGCCCAGAACTCGACGACATAGACGTTGCCTTCCTTGAAGCCTTCGAACTCTTTCTCGCCCGTCTTGACCCAGTGGGCGATGTCGAGCTTGGGCGCCTCGTCGCCGATGGTCAGCACCTTGTCATCATCAGCCAGGCAGACGCCGGCCAGACTCATCGCCGCGATCGCGGCGGAAGCGGAGCAAGTGAATCGACGCATGTGTGTTCTCCTTGGTAATCCAGTGCGGCAGAAGGCGTCCGCTGCCGATCGAGGGTTCAAGCGAGTTTCTCGCAGCCCGCCGCGCGGGGCGCTGCGGCGGCGCGGAGTGTGTGTTATACCGCCAGAAGGCCCGAAGGTGCCGATGGGCCGGTTGATTGACCAATTCTAATCGCCCCGAGGGCCCTGAAGCACGATTGTCGCGATGTCGTACAAGGCGTGGACCGCGACGACGATCCCGAAGCCCCGGCTGATGAACACCACGCCGAAGTACAGGCCCAGCAGGAAGTAAGACAGCATCGCGTGCAGACGAGAGTGTTCGCCCCCGGAGTCAAGGGGGTGATACCAGGTGAAGAGCGCCGCTGAAACGATCACCGCCACCAGGCCGCCGACGAAGTGGCTTGCCTTGCCCAAGTCCACGAGCACGGTGTGGACGGCCGCAATCAGAAGCATCCGGAAAACAAGCTCCTCATAGAGCCCGGCGCCGATGCTGATGGTGATCTTCGACCCGATGTTCATCCCGCGCCAGACATCCCCCGCCGCGAGGGGCGCGCCGGGGCTCAGCGCCGCGGCCTCCGGGCCCGCGCCCCCGGCCGGCGCGAACATCAGCCGCGCCAGCAGCGCCCCCATCACAAGCAGCGGCAGCGTCAGCACCGCGGACTCCAGCGCCATCCCCGCCAGCGTTGACGGCCGCACGCGAAGCGGATCGCGGTTGATCAGATGCCAGCACACCAGCACGATGACGATCGCAAGCCCGCCGAGGTACAGACCCCCGGTCTGGGCGATGCCCACCATTTCGAAGAACCGCACCAGCCATCCATGCGCCTTGATGTCGAGATAGCCCGAGGCACCTTGCGGCTGCGGCAAGAGCGGCATGCCGATCTCATACGCGACGATCAGCGGCAACAAGAACAGCAGGACGTGCAGCGGCCGCCGCGAGAGTTCCCAGTACGACGCCGGCGCCGGCGCCCCGGCCGGCGCTGCTCTGGCGCTGGCGGGCTTCGCGGGCGCTGCCGCGCTTTGCTGGGTTTGGCGCGGGGTTGAGCGGGGAGTCAAGCGGGGGGTCAGGCGGGGGGGCATGAAGGGCAGGTCCGTTGCCCGGTGAGCGTATCACATCCATGACGGCCAATGAAAAACGAGGCGTGTCCGCCTCGTTCACATTCATCGCAGTTCAGCTCGCTTTGGTCTTCATCGCGCGAAGCCGGTTGTTCAGCCGGCTCTTGCGCCGCGCCGCGGCGTTCTTGTGCATCGTGCTCGTCGCCGCGATCTTGTCCAGCAAGCTGCACGCCGCCCGGAACTCCGTCTCCGCGGCCGCGACGTCGTGGTTCGCCACGGCCGTCAGAAACTTGCGCGTCTGATCCTTGATGCGGCGCTTGCGCCACAGGTTCAGTGCACGATGCTTGGCGTTCTGGCGGACGCGTTTGGCGGCTGAAAGCGAATTGGGCACGGGCAGGATCCTCGTCGTCGGTGAAGAAGGCCGGTCCAAGAGCGAACGCGGGACCGGCCGGGCCGCGTATTATGCCTCCGCGAGCCGAAAAGGCAACTGGGATTCTCCGCCGCGGCTTGCCTCGACGCACCCCGGCCTCCGCCCACCCCGCCGTCCTGCGGCTCGTCAGCGTTCGCCAAGCTGGACCGTCGCCCCCTGCGGTGATACGCTGCCGATCCCGGATGCGACGAAAACGCTTCCGCGCACGCGGATGTAGCTCAATTGGATAGAGCATCGGCCTACGAAGCCGGCGGTTGCAGGTTCGAGTCCTGCCATCCGCGTTTTCCCACCCCGCCGCCCCTCATATGACGTCTCCGCAGCATCCCGCCCGGACCGCAGACGCTGGTGAGCGCGCGGCGGAGGCGGCGCGGTCGTGCGTCTCCTGCGGCAGCAAGCGCGCTCACAACCTCCATCCCATCAACGGCTTCGCCTTGGCGCGGTGCGATTCGTGCGGCCTGCGGTTCGTGCCGCCTGATGCGCTGGCAAGCGTCAACTACGACGAGCTGTATCAGAGCGAGGGGGGGGAAGGCCCGTACGACTTCTACGTGCAGGACGCGGCCGCCATCCGCGCGGGCAAACCCACTACCCTGCCCCGGCCGCGACAACTCGCGCTCGATCGCATCGTCCGCGACCGTGCCGCGAGCGTGCTTGAAATCGGCAGCGGCGTCGGTTCGTTCCTCCACGCGCTCCAGAAACGCGGCATCGACTGCGCCGGCGTCGAGCCCAGCGGGCAAGCCCTCAAACTCGCCCGCCAATACCTGAGCTGCGACCTGCATCACGGCGTCTTCCACGAACACGTCTTCCCCGGCAGGCAGTTCGATGCGATCTGCCTGTGGGAAGTGCTCGAACACATCAGCGACGTGCAGCCGTTTCTTGCGATGGTGACGTCGAAGTTGACGCAGGGGGGGGCGGGGGGAGCGGGGGGGGCGGTGTATCTTTCGACGCCGAACTACGGCAGTTCGTGGATGTGGAACGATGTGCCACGCGATCCGCGGTCGCGGCCGCCGGTGCACGTGACGTTCTGGAACGCCCGTTCGCTTGGGGCTCTGTTGCAATCGATGGGCCTGGTGAACATCGACGTGCGGCACATGCAGTATCCCGTCAACCCCGGCGCGCGCAGCGGCAAGCCGCTGGGCAGATATCGAGCCTCGATCGACGCCCTCCTGCGGCCGCGACAGCGAAAGACGCTCTACGCGCGAGCGATGCGACCTGGGAGCTCCAGCCGGCCACTTCTTCATATCGACGAACGTTGATGATTTGCGCGCTTGGCGCATGATGATCGAGCCTTGAGAGCGAAAACCACGTTCTTGGGGCCGCCAGCGCGGTTACATATCGGCGGCCGTGATTGATTTGCGCGCTTCAGGGTCTTTTCGTTCGCGCGCCAATCGGTATCACCGGGCTTCCACGCTGCGTGGATGAGTAGGTGATTGGGGAGCAGGCCGCGTGTTTCCTGTCTCCTGGCCACAGTCAAGAGATTTCTCCGAAGAGCGTCACGTTTGTGCGCAAGTCTGCATTGGGCAGAGGGGTTTAGTTTCGCGCATTCGTGACGCTTCGAAAATTGTTCACAGAATTCACGGCGAATTCTCTTGACAAAGAAGGTTTCAACACGGAGGGCACAGAGAGACACGGAGGGATTCGATTTGGCGATGCCTTCGATTTGGACGTTTGAACTTTACACCACGGAGGCACGGAAACACGGAGAATGTGGAATGGAGTGTAGATGCGTGATGATTGAGTGATGAGTGATGAGTGATGAGTGATGAGTGGTGAGCGGGGGGCGATATGCGATTGCCAATGAGCGGCGGCGAGAAGCCGCGGTGCAGGACGCAAGTCTCATGCATTATTCATTCAGATGCGGCCCGGTCCAGCGTGTTGTCAGGCGAGCGTCACGTTTGCGCGCGCTTCTTCCCCTTTCCCCGGGGAGAGGGGCCAGGTCGAAGACTCGCCGCGGCGAGGGTGAGGACTTCCCGGTACCGCGGGTCTCCGAACCGCGAGTCTGGTACCGCGGCTCTCCGAGCCGCGAGTCTGGTACCGCGGTTCTCCGAGCCGCGAGGCTGGTAGCGCGGCACTCCGAGCCGCGAGCTTGGTAGCGCGGCTCTCCGAGCCGCGAGACTAGCGTCTACGACCACCGTTGCAGTCCTCGCAGTGCGGCAGGTGATCGAAACGATC
>CAZLDF010000084.1:0-3933 GCA_964558095.1 uncultured Isosphaeraceae bacterium
GGGCCGCCCGAAACCGATCGTCCAGCGCGATGCGCTCGCCGCGAACGTGCATGCTGACCGCGGCCTCGGCGCTGGGCGGGGCGATCATTCCCGTCACCTGAATGCGCCCATCGCCCGATCCCCGAGCCGTGAGCTCGTGCAGCGTGATGCGATCGTTGTCGTACTCGATATACGCCTCGACGTCGTCGAGCTGATAAGGAAAGCGGTCGTACGCGCCGCTGGCGTCGCTGATGTACGCGTGGCCGCGCCACGTGATCGGCGACGTGGTGTCCGCCGCCGCGCCCGGCGCCGCGGCGTCGCGCGAAACCGCGAACTCCGTGCTCAGCGACCAGTTGACCATCGAGAAGCGCTCCATGAACTGCGTGACGGCCCGCGGCAGTTCGACGGCGCGGTCGCGGGCGGCGTCTTCGCCGCTCAGCGCGAACGAACGCAGTTGAACCTGCATCTGGAACGCGCACTTGCGCAGCGCCTCGTCCATCCACGCGCTGCGGTTCTCCCACTGCTCGAGCGTGAACGCGGGTAAGTCCGTCACCACCGCGTCGATCTTGTAGGGCACGGGCACGAGATCTTCGGCGCTTTCCGAACCGACGATGCGCCCGCGAAGGTTTTCGAGCGCCAGCCGCTGCGAATCCAGCCGCAGGCGCCCGCTGGCCTCGAGCACGCGCGGGCGGCCGGGCGACGCCTCCGTGCGCCCCGATCGAAATCGGCCCCAGAACCCTTCGATTTCAACGGGCAGCGTCATCGCCACGTCTTCGAGGTCGAACAGCACGCGAAACGGCTCGCTCGCCACCCACTGCATCTGCAGCCCGACGTGCCCTTCAAGCTGCATGCGGTCCCACCACAAGCGCACCAGCGACGGGCAGACGTTGTAGGTCGATTCGTCGAGTTCCAGCCCGCTGAGCTTCGTCGTGATCTCGTTGGTGGTGACGTTCCATCGTCCCAGCGCGATGAGCCCGTCATCGCGCTGCACCCCCGCCGCCACGTCAAGCTCGCGCAACTGGAAGTTGTACCAGCCCAGGTTGCCCTGCGAGTGCGGCAGCAGTTCGCCGGCGAAGCGGCGGACGCCCATCCTGCGGAATTCCCCCCCCTCCCGCTCGTGCACGCCGAATTCCATCATCGCGTCGCGGATGACGATCTGCGGCGGACGCACGTCGTTGCGCATCTGCTCGCGCTTCCAGTCCGGGTGCAAGGCCGTGACATTGAACACGCCGGGCGTTTCATGTTCTTCGCTTAAGCGCAGCCGCACGCCGTCCAGAGCCACCTCGACGATCCGCACATCGCCTCGAAGCAGGTTCGAGAAGTCGATCGACACCTCGGCCCGGTCGATGCGCACGACTTCCGCCGCGGACCCCTGCACGCCCGGCGCGGCCACTCGAACGTCATCGAGGCGAAATCGCCCCGCGCCGAGATATCGCGCCTCGCGGATGGTGACGTCGCCGCCGAGCTTGCGCGACAGTTCGGGGACCATCTGGCCCAGGATGAACGCTGGCCGGGTGACGTACCAGAACGCCGCCCCGCCGAGCACGCACACGAAGGCGACGAGCCAGGCGGCGCGGCGCAGCCAGCGCCACCGCCGGGGCTTTCGCCGCGGCGTGGTCGTCGAAGTGCTGGCTTCCGCTCGGGTCATCGAATGCGATCGATACAGGACAATGATTCGCCGCCCATACTGATTCGGCAAACCAAGCCCTATTGGTTCGATCCGCCATCACCCATCCATCCGATTTCGCGATCGAATCCGCGTGATCCCTCTACACTGCCGCAAGAATCGCCTTCAGCTCATCTCCAGGAGCGTTCTCATGCATGTCGCCCTGACCGGGGCCAGTGGATTCATCGGATCGTCGATCGCCCGGCGGCTGGCGGACGCGGGCCACTCGATCGCCGCGCTTGTTCGGCGAAGCAGCCGCACCGACCACATCAAGCCCTACGTCGCCCGCTTCGTCCGGGGCGAGCAGGACGACCCGTCGTGCTGGTCGGAGTTGCTTGAAGCCGCCGACTGCGTGATTCACAACAGCGTGGACTGGCGCGCCTACAAGCCCACGATCGACCTGAGCCGCCACCTCAAATCCAATCTCGCTGCGTCCATCGAGCTGCTCGAACGCTCCGGTTCGATGCAGTTCATCTTCATGAGCACGATCGCGGTGCATCACGACATGCGGCCGCGGTGGGACGGCATGATCGACGAGGACCATCCCACGCGGCCGGGCTCGCTCTACGGCGCCTACAAGGCCGCCGTCGAGGCGCACCTCTGGGCGAGTCACTTTCGTGGTAGTCGCAGCGTGTGCGCGCTGCGGCCGTGCGGCGTCTATGGCATCGACCCGAATCTCGATCGCTCGATCGGATTCACGATCATCGAGGAACTCCGAAAGTCGCGGAGGTTCTCGCGGCCGGGCGGCGGGAAGTTTGTGCACGTCGATGACGTCGCCGCCGCGGTCGTCGCGTGCGTGGGCAACGCGGATGCGAGCGGCAAGGTGTATAACCTCGCCGATTGTTACGCGCGGTGGGGCGACTGGGCGGTGATGGTCGCCGAGGCGCTGGGAATCGATGCGGAGATCGACTTGTCGAGCCCGGCCTCGGCGCGGAACAAGTTCTCGAAGGACGCGGCGCGGACGCTGGGCGTGAACCTGGATCGGGGGCACGAGGGCATTGGCCAACACATCCGCGAGTTGATTCAATTGATGTCCTGAAGAAACATGTCGTGGACGAAACTGCTTGAGAAGCGCTTCTTTCCCGCCAATGCGACGGTCGTCGAGGACGTCGCGTGCGCGCAATGCGGCTACAACCTTCGAGGACTCAAAGCGCGCGGCCGGTGCCCGGAATGCGGGCGACCCGTCGGCGATTCGCTGTATTTGTTGACGAAGCCGCAGGTCGTGTCGTCGGCGTTCACGGAGCTCGGCGCTTCGTACCTGGCGCACGGAGCGCTTGGGTTCGGCTGCATGCTCTCGGTCGCGGGGATCGGGTTGGTCTGGTTCACGATGCTGGTGCTGGTGGCGGGCGGCCTGGTTCGAATGCACAGCGCGTTCGTCCTGCGGTTCGGTGCGGGCTTGCAGCACCTGCCTGCTGTTGGAAACCTCGCCACACGATTGCTGGTGCTGAGCGTCATCGAGTTTGCGGCGCTCATCGCCCTGATCGTGATCACATATCTCGCTCTCACAGGCGCGGGCCTGGGCGCTTCGGGCAGCGCGCCGACGTTGGCGCTGCTGGCGTGGTGGGCGCTGACGCTGCTCACGGCCTGCCAGGCGGCGAGCCTGGCTTCGAGACTGGGCTCGCTCATGGACTTCGACCTGATTCGGCGCGAAGCGATCATTCAGCACGTGCTGATGATTGTCACAGCCGTCGCGAGCATCGCGATCGTCATCCTCATTCTCGTTGCGTCATTCGATCCGGCGGTCGAGCTGCTGTTCTACGTGCTGCTGCTGATCGCGGGTCTCGCCTTCTTCTACACGATGCTGTGTCTGTGGCACACGGGCAACGCGGCGGCGCAGTCCGGCGAACTGCGCGAGGACGCGGTCGAGATCGGCGTGCAGTCAGGCATCGATCACTCTTCGCCGGCGTCGCCCGCAAGCAGGCCGGACATCACGCTCGATGGTTGATCGTTGGGCATGAGCGCCCCACAAACCGAAAGGTTCTGCCGTTCGGTATCGTTTCTTCGGCCATTGAGGCATCGATGGAACGATCACAGGCGAGACGCCTGTGCCACTGATGCCGCCCCAGGACTCAGGTCCGGCGTGCGGAGTTGACCGGATGAAACGCCTGCTCGGCGAGGTCGATCGCTCGCCCGAGCGCTGCCGCCTTGTTGACGGTTTCATCGTATTCAGCCGCGGGGTTGGAATCGGCGACGATTCCCGCGCCGGCCTGCAGGTGAATCGTCCAATGCTCGCCGTCGAATTGATCGACAGGCACGACGATGGTGCGCAGCGCCAGCGCCACGTCCAT
>CAZLDF010000085.1:0-2509 GCA_964558095.1 uncultured Isosphaeraceae bacterium
CGGCATGATGGCGACAGTGTAGAAGCCGGCGGAGCGATCGCAAAGAACGGCTACCAGCGCCCGTCGAACAGCGGCTTCCAGACTGATACGTCGAATCCCCGGAACAGGATCGCATCGTTCACCAGCGCCGTGAGCAGCGCCAACAGAAACGCCGTGACGAAACCGTGCCGAATCTGGAGATAGCAGCGAATCACCGCCCACCACCAGATGATGAGCAGAATCCACGGCAGCGGAACGCTGACCCAGAAGATCATCGAACGCGGCTGGTTCGTCGTCTCCTGTACCGCATCGAGCAATGCGAGAAGAAGCGCCAACCATGTTGCGAGAATTGGAATCGCAACGCTGTACGCGAAGCCGCGGCCGATGTGCGCCCAGCGGACTTTGGCTTGTCGCCGCGTAACTGGCAAGAGCACCCACAGCGCAGGCACGGTGACCGCACCGAGGGACGCGAAGCCGAGCCAGGGCAGCGCGCGCTGGAACGATCGCCGCGCTACGGCCCAGCTCATGTAGCTGTTGCCCGCGGCGGCGACGGGGAACCGCCTGTTCCACACCAGCCAGTGAAGTTCATCCGGCGCGGGATATGGGCTTGACCCCCTCACCGTCAAATAGAACGCCGATGATTTCGATCGGGTCGGGAAGAACACTGCTTCGAGCGATGCCGAGAAGTAAGAGTGGCCAAAGACCTTCGCGCGGGACTGAATGAATCGATATTCCGAAATTTGTTCGCGCAAGTCCTCCGCGGCAGCTTCCAGAGCGTCTTCGCGAACATCGAAGAACGGCGACGGCCGCTCTTCATACCTTGCAATCTGGGCCTGCAGAACTGCGATCTTCCCCGGAATCTGCGCACGCGCCGCCTCAACATGAGTCGCGATCTGAAGTCGCACGACCACTGCGACGGTGAGCTGGACCGCAAGGTAAGCCAGCATGAAGGGAACAAACAACGACGCGACATAGATCGCCAGGCGCCGGCCGCGCACAGGGAACGCCATTCGCATGCGCCGCCAGAACTTGAACGGCCGCAGCGAACGAAAGAACGTCCTCACGCACGCCAAGGGAATCGACCGCCTCCGCCCGGCGAACTCCACGCACCACCGCGGTTCATACAGTTCCGGCCGCAGGATTTGCGACCAGTCAAGCTCCAGCCCGCATTCCGTGCAGACGCCGACGAGGGGGCACTGCGTGCCCCACCGCTCGATCTCGCCGCGCTGGTCATAACCGCAGCGCGGGCAGCGGGGATCGGGATTTCCGCGCTGGCCGCGCGCCATCGTGCACTCCACACTCGCCGCCTGGAACTGATGTATTCTACGATTTGAGCTGTTCGGACCGGAATTGCAGGACAGAATGAATAAGCTTGTCGGTCACCATCGATTCTTCGGCCATTGAGGCCGAAGCATCGATCACAGGCGAGACGCCCGTGCCACTGTTCTGCTCGTCGCCCTGAGGAGATGGTTCAAAGATGAGACTCATCGCCACTGTTTTCGCGTCGCTGTGCATCGGAGCCGCATCGTGTGCCGCCGCTCCGCCGGCGACGCCGCGCTTCGTTCTCGACGGCGTGATGGCGGAATGGACGCAGGACACGCTAGCGATCGCGGACCCTCGCGACGCCGCGGAAGGCTCGCCGCTTGACCTTCGCGATGTCCACATCGCTCACGATGCGTCCTTCATCCATCTCAGCATCCAACTCGGGCGCGTCGTCAACGTCCAGCAACTGGGCGGCCACCTTTGGCTCGTGTTCAACTGCGACGGCAACGCGAGGACCGGCAGCGAACTCATGGGCCTGCCAGGCGCGGACTTCGCGGTCGTGTTCAGCCCCAGAGACGCCGCCAACCCCAATCGCCCGCCGATGGGAGTGGGGCTCGTCTCGACAACGTACACGCCCGATCCGAAGAATTCGCAAGCGCGCCGAATCAGCGCCTACGACGCGGGCGTCATCTTCGCGCCGACGTACGCCAGCTCTCAGATCGAAATGCGCCTCGACCGCGGCGGCGAGCTTGCGAACAGCCCGCCGCTGTTCACCGGCGGCACGTTCACGATGCGCGCCGTCGTCACGGACCTCGACGACAACGTGCTCGACGAGACGAAAACGTTCACCTACAAGCTCGGCAGAAAGCTGGCGGAGCGGGCGATCGAACAACCGGTCGATCCGCTGGCGCGGGCCGCGGGCAGCATCCGCGTGGTCTCGTGGAACGCGGAGTTCGGCGGCATCTTCAGCAAGTCCGACGTCTTCGGCCGGGTGTTGCGCGCCATCGATCCCGATGTCGTGCTCCTCCAGGAGCTGGGCGAGAAGAACTCCGCGAGCGAACTCGAACAGTTCTTCAACTCGCAGCTCAACGGTCAGTCAGATGATCGGCCATGGCACGTCGCGTTTGGCGAAGGCGGGGGCAACCTCCGCTGCGGCGTCGCCAGCCGCTTCGAGATGGACGAACTCTCGTCCCTCGCCGTCCTCTCCTACGCCGATCAACCCAAGCGCACGCTGCGCTCGCTGGGCTCGATCGTCAACGCGCCGGGC
>CAZLDF010000086.1:0-2786 GCA_964558095.1 uncultured Isosphaeraceae bacterium
GACCTGGGCGTGGCCATCACCGGCTCGGAGCGCGTGGGCCTGACCGTCGTCGTCACCGAGGGCTTCGGCGACATCGCCATGGCCCGACGATCATTCGAGCTGCTGGAGTGGCGCAAGGGGTCGCCCGCGGCCGTCAACGGCGCGACGCAGATTCGCGCGGGCGTGATGCGGCCGGAGATCGTCATTCCCATTCCCGCGGGCATGCGCATCGAGGACCACGAGGCGCGCCGCGAAGAAGGTATGCTGGAGATCGGCCGCCCGGTGCGGATCATCCGCGATCCGTACTTCGGCCTGATCGGCCAGGTGAGCGACCTGCCCGCGAAGCCGCACGTTCTGGGCTCGGGCTCGAAAGCGCGGGTGCTCGAGGTGAAGTTCGAATCCGGCGAGACAGTGATCATTCCGAGAGCCAACGTGGAATTGATCGAGGGCTGAAGCATGAAGCGACAACGGAATCTGATCGGCCTGGCGCTGCTGCTGCTTGCGACGAGCGCGCGTGGCGCGGCGGCGCAGGATGATGCTGCTGCTGTCGCCCCGCCCGCGCCGCCGACGAACCTGACGGCCGTGGATCACCCCCTCGATGACGGCACGCAGATCGACCTCACATGGGATCTCTCGCCGGATGATCCCGAAGCGCAGCCGAAACCCGCAGCGCCCTCCGCTGGCGCAGCGCCGTCGGACTTCGCCGGCTACAAGGTGTACCGGTCGATGACCGCGAAGGAAATCAAGGACTTCAACGAGGACGCGCTGGCAAAGGCGAAGTCGCAGGCGAAGGACGCGGTCACGAAGGAATATCTCGAAGCGCTTGGTCTGAGCGCCGAACCCGACAGCCGCGACTTTCAGAAGCTGACGGCGGAGCAGATTCGCGAGCTCCGGCAGTTGCGCGCGGAGGCGGCGGAAGCGGCGGCAGCCGCGAAACAGGCGGAAATCGACGCGGAGCACGGGCGACTCAAGTATGAATTCGTGACCGCAGCGAAGCCCGGCGAGAAAGAGCTCACCGTCGATAAGCTCAGCGGCGACGAGCAGTACGCGTTCAAGGTCGAGGCCTTGACGAAAACCGGCCTCGCCTCCGCGCCCGCGCTCTCGCAGCAGACCGTCAGCCCGGTGCTGCAGTGGTTCGACGGCGGGCGCTTCTGGCTGGCGATCATCGCGTTCGTGCTGTGCTTCGCGGTGGTCTTCTGGATCAATCACGCGCGCCAAGGCAAGCCGATCAAGGTGCGCAAGATCGCCGGGCTGGAAGCCGTGGACGAAGCGGTCGGCCGCGCGACGGAAATGGGGCGCCCATGCCTGTTCGTTCCCGGCGTGCAGGACATGAACGACATTCAAACCATCGCGGGCATCACGGTGCTCAGCCGCGTGGCGCGCACGGCCGCGGAATACGACGCGAAGGTGGAAGTCCCGACCAGCCGCTCGCTGGTGATGACGACCGCGCGCGAGGCCGTGCAGGCTGCGTTCCTTTCCGCGGGCAGGCCTGATGCATACAACCAGGACCTCATCTATTACGTCACGGACGAGCAGTTCGGCTACGTCGCCTATCTCTCCGGCATGATGGTTCGCGAGAAGCCGGCCGCGTGCTTCTACATGGGCTCGTTCTTCGCTGAATCGCTGATTCTGGCGGAAACGGGCAACGGCATCGGCGCGATCCAGATCGCCGGCACCGCCCAGCCGGCGCAGCTCCCGTTCTTCGTCGCCGCCTGCGACTACACGCTGATCGGCGAGGAGTTCTTCGCGGCCTCGGCGTACCTCTCCGGCTCGCCGGAGGAACTGGGCTCGCTCAAGGGCCAGGACGTCGGCAAGCTGATCGTCTGGGTGTTCATGGCGATCGGCGTCACGCTCTTCACCGTCGCCGCCGTCACGCAAAGCGAACCGATCATGGCGATCGTTGATTACATCCGGGGCACCATGCTCACCTGAGGAACTTCGTCGATGAAACGCAACGTTCCACTTCTCATTACGGCGATCGGCGGCTTCGTGCTGATCATCGCCTACTTCATCCCCGCCACCGAAAGCTGGGGAGAAGTCGCCGCCATCTGGTTCGACGTGCTCGCGGCCATCGCATTCATCCTCGGCGGCGGCAACCTGCTGAAAGTCCACCTGCGCAAGGTCTCCGACCAGGTGCGCGGCTGGGGATATTCCGTCATCTGCCTCGTCGCGTTCCTCACCACGCTCTACGTCGGCCTGACGAAAACGGGCGTCAACCCCGAGGCCCAGTACCCGCACTTCACGTGGTCCGGCTCCTATCGATCCGACGGCAGCCCGTTCTGGTGGCTCTATGAATATGGCTTCAAACCGCTGACGGCGTCGATGTTCGCGATGCTGGCGTTCTACGTCGCGTCCGCCGCGTTCCGCGCGTTTCGCGCGAAGAACCTCGAAGCGATTCTGCTGCTGGGCACCGCGTTCATCATTCTGCTGGGGCGCACGTTCGCCGGCGTCGTGCTGACGGGCTTCCTTCCCGAAGCGCCGCTGGAAAACCCGACGTTTCTGCAGGAACTCGCGCACAACCTCAAGCTCGAAAACCTCACCGTGTACGTCATGCAGGTGTTCAACACCGCCGGAAACCGCGCGATCATGATCGGCATCGCGCTGGGCATCGCCTCGACTTCGCTGAAGGTGCTGCTGGCCGTCGATCGCTCGTACCTGGGATCGGGAGACTGAGCATGTATGAGTTCTTCAAGAGTCTCGATCGGCGCTGGATCTTCCTGATGATGCTCTTGGCGGTCGCGGTGCCGATTCTCTTCCAGGTGCGATTCCCCGAGAAGGCCACGGGCTTGGCGCGCAACGTCTTCGAT
>CAZLDF010000087.1:0-3499 GCA_964558095.1 uncultured Isosphaeraceae bacterium
GCGCAGTTGCAATTGTTCGACCGCGTCCTCGACAGTCAGCGCGCCGGGAGGCAGATCGCAGCGGTCGGCGATGTAGGTGGTGAGCGCGGCGATGCACGCGCCGGGCCCTTGATCGCCGGCGCCACGGAGCGCCGAGCGCGCGCGGCGGGCCGCAGCCTGTCGCCGCTGCGCCGCCCGGTTGGACGCGCGATGCCGCACGCGCCACCGCGCCGCGGCGATCGCAGCGACAACCAGCGGCGGCAGCGCGATCGCTGCGCCGTGTGCGAACGTGAACACGAATCGGTGCGAAGCGAGAAGCGTTTCCGCTCCGGCGTAATTCGCCAGAATGCCGCCGGCGACTTCCGTCAGTTCCGTCGGTTCCTGGCTGGCGCCGCTCTCGCCCCCGATCACGTCGCGCAGACTGAGCGTGTCCACGGCCCGCACCGAGATTGGAATTGCCTCGCTGTGCGCGATCGCGTACTGCTCGGTTTGCGGGTCGAAATAGGCGAACGGGATCGGGGGAATCTCCGTGACGGAGGCGTCGCGCGGCCGAATGCTCTGCACGAACGTCTTGCGCCGGCCTGAGACCGTGCCGGTCATCGGATCGTCGGGCCACTGAAAGTGCTCGCCGAGCGACGGCACGCCTTCGAGCGCGGGCGGGCGGAGCACTTCGATGCGCGCGCCGTGCGGCGTGCGGTCGGTCACGGTCATGCTGAGCGTGATGGGATCGCCGACGGAGACGTTGGTGGGCGTCGCGGTTGCTTCGAAGTCGAAGCGGCCGACGGCGCCGGTATAGCTTGGCGGCTTGCCTTGCTCGGGCGTCGGCACGATCTCGACGGTCGTGGGCTGGACCTGCGCGACGAGCGGGCGCACTTCGGCGATGCGCAGATTGCCGCCGAACACGCGGTCCATCAGATCGCGCGATCGGGACAGCCGCTGCGGATATTGCACGACGATGCGCACGGCGTCGAACGTGAGCGTGCCGGGGCTTCGCGGCACCGTGCGCGCTGCGATGGAATAGACGAAGTACGACCGCTCGACGCCCGTCGAATCGGCGCGAAGCCGCTGCGACACCGAGATGTTTTCCGGCCGAAGCGAGTCTTCGAAGTCGCCCCATGAACTGTCCTGAATCGCGATGCGTTCGAACATCATCTGTTCGTCGAGCTGCACGTTGTATTGCTGATCGTGATACGGGCGCAGCCAGATTTCGAGCGTGACGGGCAGCGTTTCGCCCAGATAGACGCGCTGGCGCTCGGCCTTGACCTCGACAAGGAGCAGCTCGTCGGTGTCGCTGGCTGTCGCCGAGATTCGGATGGGCTGCGACTGGAACGCCGTGCCGTCGGCGTTGACGACGATCGACGGGATCGTGACCGCGCCCGGCTCGTCGATGACGCAGCGATAGCGAATGGTGATCGTGTCGCGGCTGGTTCGCCGGCCGTTGATGATTTGCGTGAAGGAACTCGTGCTGGCGGTCGGCCCACTGATGACGCGCAACCCCTCAACGTCGGGCAGCGCGGGAGGGTCGTACTCTTCGGCGTTCTCGATGACGATGTCGATGTTGAACGGCATGCCGACGATGACTTCGCGCGAACTCACCTGGATTGAAACGTCCGCGGCGAAGGCGCGGAGCGTCGCTGTGCACAGCGCGATGCTCGCTGCGATCGCGGCAAACATCGCTCGAAGTTGCTTTCGATCGTTGGATCGCATGATCGTCACCAATCCTTGTCAACGCGGCCGCCTTCGCGGGCTTGCTGCGCAGCGCGCTGCTGCTGGCGCTGACGACTGCGGTCGCGGACGCGCTGCAGCAGTCGCTCGGCTTCATCATCGCTTAACTGGCTGGCGGCTCGCTGCTCCTGCGAGCCGGCTGGCGGCGTTTGCTCTGCTTGCGATTGCGCCTGCTGTTGCTGCGCTTCGCCGGGAGGCTCTGACTGCTCGCCGGCGCCTTGTTCCGCCTGCTGCTGCTGCTGCTGTTGTTGTCGTTGTTGACCCTCCTGCTGTGGTTGCGGTCGCGGGGACTGTTGTTGCTGTTGCTCGGACTGATTCTGCTCGCCCTGCCGCCGTTGACTTGCCTGATCGCTCTGCTGAGGTTGATCCGGTTGCTGTTGTTGCTGCTGCTGCTGAAGCTGGCGCTGGATTTCCTCCAGCCGCTGGAGCTGCTGCTGCGCGCGCTCGGCGTTGCGGCGGGCGGAATCGTCGGCGGGATTGGCGCGAAGCCGATCGCGGAAATGCCGAAAGACATCGCGCATGTCGCGGAGGGCGGAGTCGAGCTTCTTGCCGAATTCCGGTTCGGCGCTGCGAGGCGTCTGGCCGTCGAAGATGCGCCGCGTGGTGACGTGGCCGAGGCTCTCGGCGGCCTGGGATTGCAATGACGCGCTCTGGCCTTGAGCGAGCGCTTCGCGGAAGAAGGCGGCCGCGGCTTCCATGTCGCCCGAACGGTACGCGGCGACGCCGGAGTTGTAGGGCACTTCGGCGACCTGCGGCAAGCGCGGTCGAAGCTGCTCGTAGAACTCGATCGCCTTGTCGAACTCACCCGCCGCCATCGCCTTCGCCGCCTGATCGGCAAGTTCGCGCATGGACGGCCCGCCGGCGGGTTGCGGCGCGGGCGACGAAGCCGCGCCGAACAATGCGGCGCTCAAACCCACCATCACCACGCCGATGATTGACACTCGCTTCATGGCAGCGACTCGCCACTCGTCCCGTTCTTTCGTTCCCATCGCCCGTCTCTCATGAACGATTCGATCAGCAGCAGCGCCAGCGCGGCGCCTGCGAACCATTGATAGCGCGCCACGCGGCGGGTGACGGTCGCGGCCTCGAATTCCCGCTGGGCCCGCGGCTGAATCCACTGTTCATACAATCTCGCCATGTCCACGCGACTGGTCCCGGCGGGCACGAAGGCCCCGCCGGTGGCCAGGGCGATTTCGCGCAGAACATCGGGCTGCATCCTGGTCCAGACCTGCTCTCCTTCATACATCAGAAACTGGCGGCCGGCTTCGGTCTCTATGGGAATGCGCTCACCCTGGTTCGCGTCGCCGATCCCGATGGTGAAGACCGGAACCGGGAGATCGGCCTGAAGTGCCTGCGCGGCTTCAAGCGGAAAGCTGCCGTGGTCCTCGCCGTCGGAAATCAGAATAATTGCCTTGTGTTCGGGCGAATCGTCGGTGAACGATTCCCCGGCCAGTCGCAGCGCGTCGCCGAGCAGCGTCCCACCGCGGTTCACCGATCGTGGCTGAACCGTGTCGAGGATCAGGCCGAACGCGCCGTGGTCGAGCGTCAGCGGGCACTCGACGGACGCGACGCCGGCGAAGCTGATGAGGCCGATCCGGTCGCCCGGCGAAGCATCGACAAGATCGCGAATGAATTGCTTGGCCCGCTGCAATCGATTGGGCGAGGCGTCCTCTGCGAGCATTGATCGCGAGACGTCGAGCACGAAGTAGAGATCGATGCCGGTGCGCTGCGTCTGTTGATAGATGACGCCCCAGCGCGGATCAAGCAGAGCCGCGACCAAGAGCAACATGGTGAG